>JBJEQD010000021.1:0-3061 GCA_051881575.1 Acutalibacteraceae bacterium
ATTCACGGTAGGGCGGGGGCACTAAGATATAGTTAAGAAATAAGAAGTAAGAGTGAAAAGGTTCGGATAGGCTCCGCCTATGACCGATTTTAATTGCTCTGCAAAAGCTGATTTTTGAGTGAATAGTGAAGAAGTAAAAGGTAAGAGGTACAAGGTAGGGCGGGGGCTTGCTCCCGCAGTTTTGGATTTATAAAAAATTCACCAAATTATTCGCCTGCGGCGAATTGGTTCGTCGAAGACGCCGAACCCTACGGATTTGTCGTGAATTTCTGCGTTTTCAGGCAGCAACCGTAGGGGACGGGTCACCCCTCCCGCATAAACCGAGCCTTTGTTTTTTGTGTTTTCCGGAACGCCGAGGACGGCGTTCCCTACGAGGACTTTGTGTTATTAGCGACTTTTTCAAGCGGGCGAACACAGTTCGCCCCTACTGTGTTGCAAATGTTTTCTGTTGTTTTCTCAAAAGCCGTAGTTTTATTCTTCGGCTCCCTCTTGAGGGAGCTGTCGCCCGCAGGCGACTGAGGGAGTTAAAATCAGCTTTTGCGAAGCAACAAAAAACTTCAAATTTTCTTTTTAACTCCATCCGTCACGGCTTTCGCCGTGCCACCTTCCTCAAGAGGAAGGCTATAAATACAAACAGCTTTTGCGGAGCAAACTTCATTTTTGCGAAAAACGGGCGACCACACCGGGTCGCCCCTACCTTCATGTGCCACAGGCAAACTTCATTTCTTCATTTGTTTTTAGGCGGGAGCAAGCTGTTCTCCCCTACGGTTGAGCCGTTGGTTTTTAATAATTTGCTGTAAAACACGCCCGAGGGTCGGATAAGCCGAACCTCGGGCGTTAACTGTTTTGATATGAACTTTTATCAGTCCTCAATAGCCGCTTTGCGTGAGTTTATTACTCTGAATTTTTCAACATCGAATTTCGGAGTGCGGTCGTAGTAATATACGCCGTTCTGCTCCTGCTCAATATCCGTAAGCTGAGTGTAGCAGAAACCGAACATTCTGTAGTTATCAAGCAGAGCATCGGTGAGGCCTTTGTATCTTGCGAAGAATTCTTCCTCGCTCTTGGGAGCGTTGCCGTAGCCCCATGCGTCTCCCCTGTCGCCCTTTGACCACTGAAGTCCGCCGTATTCGCTGACGAATGCAGGGCCTTTTCCGCTGTACATCTGGCGGTGGGGGAATCTCTCAAAGAGAACATTTTCGGTCATCAGCTTATCGTAATTCTCCTTGAAGGTTTCGGGGTTCTGATCGTAATCGTGAACATCGTAAATATCGGTTTCAACATGGAAGTTGCCGCTTGTGTCGATGCAGGGGCGGGTTTTGTCAAGACATTTTGTAACTCTGTAAATGCTTCTGAGAACCTCGTCATTCTGCTTTCTGCCGTCGATATCCCATGTCTCGTTGAACGGACACCAGCCGATGATTGCGGGGTGGTTGAAGTCTCTTTCAACACATTCACACCATTCGGTCAGCATTGATTCAAGCGCAGCGATATTTGACCAGTCAAGACCCCAGTTGCCGTATTCGCCCCAGACTAGATATCCGAGCTTATCGCAATGATAGAGGAATCTCGGCTCAAAAACTTTCTGATGAAGTCTTGCGCCGTTGAAGCCTGCGGCAAGTGAAAGTCTGATATCATTTTCAAGAGCCTGCTCGGTCGGAGCGGTGTAAATTCCGTCGGGATAGAAGCCCTGGTCGAGAACAAGTCTCTGGAAAACGGATTTGCCGTTGATAAGGAATTTATAATCGTCGATTCTGACATTTCTCAGGCCGAAATAGCTCTTTACGGTGTCCTCGCCGAAGCTCAGCTCAAGGTCATAAAGTCTGCCGCAGCCCGGCTCCCAAAGAAATTTTTCGGCAAGCTTGATTTCGCCCGTAACCGTTCCGCTTGCGGTCTTTGAAAAGCTGCCCATGGGCTTGCCCTCGTATGATGCGGAAACGCTGAAATCGCCCTCGCCCTCAACAACTGCGGAGACCGTCAGAGCGCCGTTAATGTAATCGGGGAAAAGCTTGAAGCTCTTGATATAGCTTTTCGGAACAAATTCAAGCCAGACCGTCTGCCAGATGCCCGTGGTTCTCGTGTAGTCGCAGGCGTGTGATTTGAGCTCCTCGCTCTGCTTTCCTCTCGGAACAAGGGGATTTCTGACATCGTCAACCGCATTGACGCAGATAATGTTTTCGCCCTCGGTCAGATAATCGGTTATATCGAATTTGAACGACGAATATCCGCCCCTGTGATAGCCCGCTTTCTTGCCGTTGATATAGAGCTTTGTTTCATAGTCAACCGCTCCGAAATGCAGAATTACTCTGCCCTCAAGCTGAGAAGCGGAGATTTCGACAGTCTTTCTGTACCAGACGGCGGGAATGAAATCCGTATATTCAATTCCCGAAAGCTTGCTCTCGGGGCAGAACGGAACGGTAATTTTATTATCCCAATTCTCTTTTTCAAGTATACCCGAATCAAATTTACTGTTGCCGAAATCAAATTCAAAATCCCACTCTCCGTTGAGATTGAGCCAATTCTTTCTTTCAGCCTGCGGATTGGGATGTTCTGATCTTGGAATGTTCATTAATAATCCTCCGAATTTTTATTTTTATTCATTAATTGAGTTATGTCTCAAAAAATTTTTCTTCAAGCATTGCGGCAAGGCAATGATAAACGGGCAATGTCAGCTCCTGAACCTTGAATGTCTCGGTTTCGGGCAATTTAACGCATACGGTTGAAGCCTCGCCGAGCCTGCTCGTCTTTTGACCCGTGACGGAAATAGCTTTTATCCCCGCCGCTTTTGCCGCTTCTGCCGCATAAACCACATTTTCGGAATTGCCCGATGTGCTGAAAGCAAGCAAAACATCGTTTTTATCCGCATATGCGTATACCTGCTGAGCAAAAACGAGCGACGGCAGAGCGTCATTATCAAAAGCCGTCATCAGCGCCGTATGAGCGCAAAGCGAAACAGCGGGCAGACCCTTTTGGAGCATATCGGCGGGGAAATCCTCCCCGAATTTCTCTTTTTCAGAGGGCGAAAGCGGTCTCTTTTTCAGAAAGCCTTTCATCAGCTCTC
>JBJEQD010000022.1:0-13091 GCA_051881575.1 Acutalibacteraceae bacterium
CTCAAAGCAAGATTCTTGCTTTGAGACGAGTAAATTTTAACCCGCGGTACCACTCAAATTGCGCTTAATGCGCCGCTCAACGGACTCCAACAAGCCCTACGCCTTAACGCAGCGTTTACGGAAGCTGTCTACTTGCCGTGAGGCTTTCGGAGCTTCTGCTCGGAAGGGATAGCCTTGAAACTGCTCTGCCGACGGCTCGCACCGAACGCCGCCTCTCTGAAGACTTTACAGCTCTGCTTTCTTCGTCATCGCTTTTCTGAGTAAAAGAATAGCACCGTTTCGGCGTTTTGTCAACATTTTTTTGCAATTTTTTCAAAGAAAAAGGCTTGCGTCGGAGTCAAACCCGTTGCAAGCCTTGAATAATTAAAACTTATTCTGAAGATTGAAAGTAACAATAACCTTTTCAAACAGGTCATTAACTCCGGTGCCGATCTTCTTGAGAATCTTAACAGCGAAATTGGTCTTGACATTCTGAGTCTGAACCGTTCCGAAATTATCGGTCAGGAAGTTTGCTCTTGTTTTTGAGAAATTATAAACATAGTTGACCGCTTCGGTATAAGCCGTCTTGATTTCGCTGATATCGGTTGTGCCGAAAGTATTCCAGCGGATTGCATTCATAACGGCTGAGCCCATATTGAGACTTGCAAAGTTTGCAATCATTTCATTGGTTGCATCAACTGCGGGCTTAACGCTGCTGTCCCAAACCTTCTTGACCTCTGCAACAAATTCGGGGCGGGTGCAAAGCTGATTGATGATTGTGGGCTTCTCGCAGACATCCAATGTGCCGAAAATCGTGTTTCTGTACTGTCTGCCGAAGCAAACGGTGAACTCGGTGGGATTATTGTAATTGCAGCCGAAACGGTCGCTGTCATTGTTGCCGAAAGCAATATCAAAGTCCCAAACGGGGCCTGAATAGAGCTTTTTGCCTGCGGGCTTATAGAAATAAGTGCTTGTCAGACCGTAGTCCATATTGTCAGCCCACTCATTGAGAGCATAAACCTTTGCAAGAGACTCAAGGTCGCAAAGATCTGTGTAGCTCTCGCCAAGGCTGTTCTTACCGTCAGCTGAGAAAACAGCGTCCTCAAATCTCTGATAGTAGTCGCTTATGTATTCCATCTGAGCCTGTGAAGCATATTCGGGGGATTTCATGATTAAAGGCTGGCTGCGTGAAGTAACGAAACCGCTGATTTCATCGGCATATCTGTTGCCCAGCTCCATCTCAAGGATGTAGCCGCCCGTAATGTTAACCTCGCCGTAATCTGCGGGAGCGGCGGGAACTTCAACCCACTTTTTGGTGTTTTCAAGCAGTCCCGAGAACTTTCCGAAAACGCCGCCTCTTGCGAGAGTATCCATGTTGAAATCTTTGTCGTTATAAACGATCTGGCAGATTTCTTCGTTAACATCGTCAAGGTTGTCAACATTAACACGCTTTTTATCTGCTTCGATTCTTGAAGTCAGAAGATATGCGCCCATATATTCGGAGTTGATATAAACATCAACGGGAACAAAGGTCGGAGTGTAATCAAGACCGGCAAGGTCTGCCGCCATGAAAGCAGCAATGTTGCGGACAAGTGACTCATCGTCATAGTTTGCGATAAGGCTCCACTTTTTGCTCTTGCCCATGCCGAAAAGGCCGGCTTTATCGGCAAGCTTGATGTTGTAGGGCTTCTTTTCCATCTGCCATGTTGAGTTGCCTCTGCCCTTGATATAATCAAGAACGCCGCTGTATTCAATGCCGTACTGTGAATTTACTATCGCAATCTTGCCGGCTTCTTTGTTATCTTTGTTTGCATGAACATAATCAAGCGAGCCTGATTCGGTTTCAATGAATACGGAAGCCGCATTTGACTCGGAAATAACCTTGACCTTATACTGCTTGTCGCCGCAGGCAACGACAACATCCGTCTTGTCTTTAAGAACGGTTGTTTCTTTGCCGCTTTCAAGCTGAACGCCGTCAAGGGTTACATCGCCGGTTGCGGTAAAATTGATTTTGCAGAGTGCGGGGCTGATTGCCTTGGGCAGGAAGATATAGTAGACGCCGTCAATCTCGTACCACTCTGTCTTAATCGCTGCGCTGCCCGAATTGATAACCGATTCAACCGAAAACTCGGTTATTCCGCTTTCATTTGCCGCAAAAGCAACAACCGAAAGGCCGGAAAGAGCAAAAACAAGTGCCAGAAGAACTGAAATTACTTTTTTCATTTTATAACCTCCGTTTTTCAATATTAACAATAATTTTATACTTTATCAGGCAAAATGTAAAGTGTTTTTTTGAAAATACAGGGAATTTTCAATCGGATAGTTTAACGATTTTGTCTGAAAACATCAAAAAATCAGCTCTGTCAGCTTTGACTGAATCGCCTGCTTGCGTTTCTCGGATTCCTCTCTGTTTTCTCCCCTGACCGAAAAATATATTTTGAGCTTAGGCTCCGTTCCCGAGGGTCTGACGGCGAACCATGAGCCGTCGCCGAAAACAAAGCGAAGAACATTCTCTTTAGGCAGGTCTCCGATTCCTTTTGAATAATCTTCAACCGTTTCAACGCCGTCAATAAGCTTTGCTCCGCCGTTTCTGAGAGCCTCCATTGCCGAGCGGATTTTCTCCGCTCCCTCTCTGCCTTTCAGCACAAAGGTTTCAAGGCAGTCATAGTAATATCCGAATTCGGAATAAATGCCGTTCAGCGCATCAACAAGGGTCATGCCTTGATTCTTATAATAAGACGCCATTTCGGCAATAAGCATTGAGGCGGAAACCGCATCCTTATCCCTTGCGTGAGTGCCTGCAAGGTAGCCGTAGCTTTCTTCATAGCCGAAAATAAATGTATGCTCGCCGTTATCCTCCCAAAGGCAGATTTTTTCGCCGATATATTTGAATCCCGTCAAGGTCTGAACGGTTTCAACGCCGTATTTTTCGGCAATTGCCGAGCCGAGACCGCTCGTTACAATCGTTTTAACAACCGCCGCATTTTTCGGCAGAGAATCTTTTTTGAATTTCAGAACAAAATCAACCAGCAATGCGCCTGTCTGATTGCCCGTGAGCAAAACATAGCCGCCGTTGTGGCGAACGCCCACGCCCACTCTGTCGCAGTCGGGGTCCGTGCCGATAACGATATCGGCATTTTCACGCTCTGCCTGAGAGAGCGCAAGGGTCAGAGCGTCCTTTTCTTCGGGATTCGGAGAACGGACGGTTGAAAAATCGCCGTCGGGCATTTCCTGCTCCCTGACTACCGAAACATTTTTATCGGCAAGGATTTTTGTGACGGGGATTCTGCCCGTTCCGTGAAGCGGGGTATAAACGATTTTTAAATCGGATTTTTCGGAATAAACGCTCTGTTTTTTGACTTCGGCAAGAAAAGCGTTGAGAGTTTCTTCGCCGATTATAACTAATTTTCCTTCTTTTTCTGCCGAGGCAAGAGATTCGCAGGGAATATTTCCGATATCCTCAACCGCATTGACATATTTTATAACTTCGTCGGCATATTTCGGAACAAGCTGACAGCCCTTTGAATCATAAACCTTATATCCGTTATATTCCTTGGGATTGTGGCTCGCCGTTATGACGATTCCCGCACAGCAGGAATGATATCTGACGGCAAATGAAAGCACGGGGGTCGGCATGAGGGTATCAAAAATATAAACTTTAATGCCTGCCTTGCAGAGAACTCCCGCCGCCGCACGGGCAAATTCGGCTGAATTATTCCTTGAATCATAGGCAACGGCAACCGACTTTTCGCCCTTGACGGTGTTATTCAGATAATCGGCAAGCCCTTTTGTTGCCTTTGAAACGGTGTATCTGTTCATTCGGTTCGGACCTGCGCCCATTATTCCTCTGAGCCCGCCCGTTCCGAATTCAAGATTTTTATAGAATCTGTCGTCAAGCTCCGCCTTGTCGGTGATGCTTTCAAGCTCATTTTTGGTCTGCTCGTCAAAGGTCAGCCAATATTCATAATCGGTCATTGTTTTTCGCTCTCCTTAATCTCAAATCCGAGGGTTATTATTTCAAACGGAGAATATTCGATTCTGTCCGTTCTCCCCGTTTCGTCTTCAAGCATGTTCATTACAACCGCTTCACGCCCGAGGTCAATAACTCCCCTGCCGCCGTTCTGCTCGCTGAGTCTGACAACTATATATTTTCCGTTTTCCGAAAGTTTGACCGCCTGAAGCCAGAGCGGAGAGAAATTCGGGAGAGAGCAATCAATATCGGTTTTTCTCAGCGGAATATTATATTCAAAAGCAATGTTGTTGATTTCAGCCGAAACCGCATCGCCCGAATGAGGAAATATCATATAGCAAAAATCGTGGCTTCCCATGTCGGAGGTCGGGTCGGGTCTTATGGTCGCCCTGAGAAGTGAAAGAGCCATAACGCTGTCCTGAGCCGAAACGCCGTATTTGCCCGAATTAATCAGCGCAACTCCGCCGCCCTGCTCCGCCATGTCGCACCATTTATGGTGGCAGACCTCAAAGCGTGCCTGCTGCCAGCTTGTGTTGCGGTGGGTTTCACGGCTGATAATGCCCGCCGAGGTGTCGCAAAGCAGCTCACGGCTGAGAACATTACAGCCGAATTCCGCCTTGACAAGCTTATGCTTTTCGTTCCAATCAACAATATTTTCAACTTCAATGCCCCTTGAACGGCGGAAAAAGCGGATAATCAACTTCCACGAGCTTTTTTCGGTTGCAAGCGTTGCGGAAAACTCGGCGCATTCGCCGTCGGAACCGATAAATTCAAGAGGTTCTTTTATTGAAATTTCGCAGGGTCTGTCCTTATAATTCGGCAGAATATCCCATGCGTCATAGTTGCCGGGGGTATCGTGATACAATTTCAGCTTGTTGAAATCGCCCTTGACCCATTCACGGCAAAGCTCTTTATCCCAAAGCGAAGCAAAGCTGCCGTCAGGCAAAAGCTCTGCCGAATAAAACGGAGTTTCAACATGATTTCCGCTGACGGTCAGCCAATCCGAACCGCTTTCACACTCGATTGAAGCCTTTGAAAGTGCATCGGCTATCGGCATTGCAAAATAGCCCTTTTCACCCAAGCGAACCGAGCCGCCGTTTTCATCGGAAACAAAGATTATATTCTTTCTTGCAAAATTGAGGGTGTTGAAATAATCCTTTCCGCCGCCGATAAGCTCCGAAAGTTCCTTTTCCATCTGCTCATAATCGGCGATTGCATCACGGTAAACAGGGGTAATGTGGCTGCCGGGCAGGATATCGTGAAACTGATTTATCATCAGCTTTTTATATATATTTCTGAGCCTTTCGGCAGGATAATCTCCGCCGTTTTTCATTTTCATAACGCTTATCAGTTCGGCGTCTCTGAGCATGAATTCAAGAGTGCGGTTATACTGCTTGAGCTTTGATTTTGTCGTGAATGTGCCCCTGTGCATTTCAAGATACAGCTCGCCGTCCCAAACGGAAAGCTTATCGTTGCCGTCAAAGTTCTTTTTCAGAAAGTCTTTGGCGGTCGTGTGCTCCGTTTCGGGCATAACCGAAAGCTTTTCAAAGCGTCTCATCATTTCAAGCATTTCTTCGGTCGCTCCGCTACCGCCGTCGCCGTAGCCAAACATCTGCAAGGTCTGACCGCCCGTGTTTTTATCCTGATAAGCCTCCCAATTGCCCTGAATCTGGCTCGGCATATTCCAGGCGATAAAGTGAGTCGGCGGAACGCAGGCGTAAACCTCCGTGCCGTCAATTCCTCTCCAGATAAAGTTATTGTGAGGGAATCTGTTGGTATCGTTCCATGTTGACATTTTGTTGGAAACGAAATATTTAACTCCGCTCTTTCTGAGAATCTGAGGCAGAATCCAGCTGTTGCCGAAAACATCGGGCAGCCAGCAGTTTTCAACGGTCATGCCGAACTTTTCTCTGTAATAGCTCTGACCGTAAAGGCATTGACGGATAAGGCTCTCGCAGGAAGGAATGTTGCAGTCGGGCTCTATATACATTGCGCCCGCAGGCTCAAATCTTCCCTCGGCAATTCTCTTTTTCAGCTCCTCAAAAACTTCGGGATAATATTTTTCAACCGTTTCATAGGTGTAAGCCTGCGTGTGAGCATATTTGAATTCAGGGTATTTATCCATGAGCCGAAGCTGAATCAGAACCGTTCTGAGATTCTTCTGAACGGCATGAATTCTGCGCCAATAATAAGCAATGTCAAGATGAGAATAGGCAACAAGCGCAACGCTTCCGCTGCCTTTATAGTCTTTATTGGAAAATATGTTTTTGTCAATATAATCCGATGCCGCTCTGACATCGTCGGTATCAAAGCAGTCAAAATCAATCAGATTAAGAGCGCTGTCAAGCTCACGGATAACAAGAGCGGAAAAATCCTCGTTGAACATTCCGCTCTGAGCGGCGTCAAGCAGCAGCTCGATATCATAAACAAGCGACTGAACCGCCTTGTTGACAACGGCGATATAACCGCCCTCGAAAATCTGCCTGCATCCTCTCACGCTCAGGCTCTCGGGGTTTCGCTCGTCATCGGGCTTTGAGCGGTTGTAGCCGACAATTTCAAAATGAAGCTTTCTGCCGCTGACATAATCCGAAAGATTGAGCCGCTCACGGTTCGGGTCAATTCCGCCGACATAAACGCCGTTGACCTTGACTATCATTTCAGCCGCAGTTTTGAGCGCAAAGCAATATTCCTTGCCCTCAAGGCGTTCGGGCAGTTCATAATCCGCTTCAATAAACGCCGTGCCGTCGGGGGTGAAATACATATCTCCCCTTTTAAGCTCTCTCGGCTCATCATCATAAAATTCAAAATTCATTTCGGAAACCTGACGGGCTTCCCGAATTCTGAAATCGGTTATCTCGTTTTTTTCGCTGTAAATATGCCTTTTGAGCCAGCCGAAGCGGAGATTTATCCACTCCTCGGGTCTCATGCTTCTTCTTTCAACCTTTATATGTGCCATAACTCAACCTCAAACATCCTGAAAATAAGGCTTTTTTCTGATTCCGATGACCTTGACGCTCTCGCCGAAATCTTTTTCAATCTGCTGTTCAATCCAGGAAAGACAGCGGTCAAGAATCAGACATTTTGAACATTCGCCCTGCAAAAGCACGGTTATTTCTCCGCCCTCACGCTTGACAAAGGTTATTTCTCCTCCGTCGCCCTGAAGCCGTTCACGGATATAACCGTTGATATATTCTTCCATGTGTTTATCCTCCGAGGCAGTATTTAACTAAAGTATATCATTCCGAAAACACCGTATCAACACTAAAATACAAAAAATGACAAAAAATATTATTTTATGCTGTTAAAAGCCGCAATTATGTGATAGAATTAAATCAAACATATAACGGAGTGATTGAAATGTTTGTTGTCACAAGCAATCAGATGTATCAGGCTGAATGCAATGCGGTTAAAAGGGGTATTTCGTTCCCTCAGCTTATGGAAAACGCAGGGCAGGCATGTGCAAAAATAATCAAAAATCAATTTAAGATAAGCAGGGAGAATCCGAAAAAGGTTCTCGTTATCTGCGGAAAAGGCAAAAACGGCGGAGACGGCTTTGTTATCGCCCGAAAAATGTGGGAATACGGCTGTAATGTTACCGTTATGCTCGCCTGCGGCGAACCGAAAGCAAAGGACGCAATCGACATGTTCTCGCTCGTTGAAACCGCAGGAATCGACATCGTTCGCTATGACAATAATCTTTATCTGTTAAAGCCTCTCATTGACGGAGCGGATATAATCGTTGAGGCGGTTTTCGGAACGGGCTTTTCGGGCAAGCTCAGCGACTCCCTGAGCGCATTGGCTCAGACGGTGAATTTTTCAAAAGCTCCGCTTGTTTCAATAGATGTTCCCGCAGGCGTTGACTGCGACAGCGCATCGGCTCAGGGGACGGTATTCAAGGCGGATATGACTATCGCCGTTTCGGCGTATAAACCCGTTCATATAATGAAGCCCTGCTGTTCCTATTGCGGAAAAACCGTCGTTGCGGATATCGGCATAACCGACGGGGATTTCGGAAATCTTGACAGCGTTGCATGCTTCACTCTCGGAGCGGGCGATATTAAGAAAATGCTCCCGAAGCGCAAGCCCGTTTCAAATAAAGGCACCTACGGTCACGCTCTCTGCGTTTGCGGCAGCGTCAGAATGCCCGGGGCGGCGTGCCTTGCAGTCGGCGGTGCGCTCAGAAGCGGAGCGGGGCTTGTTACTGCGGCGTTCCCTCAGGGCGCATACCCTGCAATCGCTTCAAAGCTCACCGAGCCTTTGCTTTTGCCGCTTGAAACGAATTTTGAGGGCACTTTTGCGTTTTCCGCAACGGGAGATATCCTCAGAGCCGCAGAAAGAGCAAGCTCGGTTCTGATAGGCTGCGGAATGGGCTTCAATAAAGATACAACAAGAATAGTCACAAATCTCGTTAAAGAGCTTAAAATTCCGATGATAATTGACGCTGACGGAATAAATGCGCTGAGCACAAATATAGATGTATTGAAAGAAGCTCAGGCACCCGTCATCATAACGCCTCATCCCGGCGAAATGAGCCGCATATGCGGCAAAAGCGTTGCGAAGATTGTTACCAATCCGATATCTGCGGCTTATGAATTTGCGGCCGAATACGGCGTTACCGTTGTTCTCAAAACCGCCAACACCGTCGTCTGCGGCGGAAAGCCTGCTCGGATTTATGTTAATTCAACCGGCAATGCAGGGCTTGCAAGAGGCGGAAGCGGCGATCTGCTCGCAGGCATGACGGTTTCGCTTGCCGCTCAGGGCATGCCTCCGTTTGATGCGGCGGTCAGCGCAGTATTTCTCCACGGCATGAGCGCCGACGAGGTTGCCGAAAAAACTTCGATGAGAGGAATGCTCCCGAGCGATGTCCTTAACAACCTGCCTGAGCTTTTTTCAAAATTTGAATAGCAGGTGATTTTTTGAAAAGAGCTTTTTCGGTTTTTGCCGCATTGCTTCTCTTGCTTGCGGCAGGATGTGAAAAGCAAAGCATTTCAAAGGACACTCCCCCGCCCGTTCCGACCTCGTTCACGGCGAATATCAAGGCGGTCTACGGCAACACGGAAATGACGGCGTTATTCACTCAAAAAAGTGCCGACAGCTTTGAAATTCAAATGCTCTCCCCCGAAATTCTCAAGCCCCTCGCACTTTCATACGCTTCGGATATCTGCACGGTAACATATGACGGGCTGAAATTTGAAACGGATCTGACAAGGTTCCCGCAAACCGCTTTCGGCGCTCTGCTCACTCAATCGCTCACGGACACGGCGCAGGGAATCGATGTTCAGAAGACCTATGCGGACGGTATCTGGACCTACACGGGCACGGGCGAAAGAGGAGTTTTCGTTTTAACTCAGAACGCTGAAACGGGAGCATGGCTCGAGCTTGAAATCGAGGGTGCGCCCCTGCATGTCGAGTTTTCCGATTTTGTTATAAAGTAAAATGATAAAACAATTGAAGATAAAGGATGATTAAAATGGTTTATTCTCGCTGCTTCCCCGCATGGGGACCATACGGCAAAAAATATATGGGAATATCCCGCATTGCCGAGCACGAATTTGCAAAAGGAGTTCGGTTTGACCTGACCGTTGCCCCCGCAATATTCGGCGGCGACATCAAAGTGCCGAATACCACCCTTCCCTCGGGCTGTCATCCGTGGAGATGCAGCCCCGACTATTCGATTTTTACATACAGGCACGATCTTGAATGGAAAGATAAGGTTTACGCCGAGGTTTCCTATGTCCGCCTGACCGATAAAAGCACGCTTATCCGAACGGAAATAGTCAATAATTCCGAGCTGATTCAAAACTGCGTAATCAATTTCTTTGAGTCAATCGAATATCCCTCGCCGGATTATTGCAAACTGTCTTTGCCCGAAAAATGCGCTTTCAAAAAAGCCGTTGAATACGACAGCTACGGTTATGCGGTCAAAAGGCCGTGGGATGAGCAGAATGCCGACGGCTTCAAAAAAGGCGAATTTGCGGATAACCGCTTTGTCGGCGGCTTCGGTTTGGGCGACAGAGCGGGAAAATGGCATATGCCCCACCGCTATCTTCCGCCCTTCGGCTCGGAAAAGGGCGACAGCATTTCGCTCACGCTCCATTGCGACAACAGCTTTGAAAACGCCGTTCTTGCAGTCAGATACAGAACCTCCGACATAAAATATGAGCAGGGAAAAATGGTTGGCGTAAACTATATTCCGAGCAAAAAAAGCTCCGCTTTTCTTATTAACGGCGAAAAAACGGTTTTTGAACCCACAGACGAGCTTGCAACGGTTAATATTCCTCTCGGCAGAGTTGAGAAAGGCGATTTTAAAATTTCTCTTGAAGCTCTCGGCACGGGCGGAATTGAGTTTGACTTTTTCTGCATCTGCGAAAAGAACGATTTTTCCAAAATAAAAACCGAAACGGTAAAATACGATTATGTTCCCGAATTCTCGGCAGAGGCTCAGCCCGACGGCGGATATAAAACCGTGTGCAAATATCCCTGCGTTGACGGCTACTTTATTCTTCGCACCTTTAACGGCAACACCCGCCTGCGTGTAATCGCAACGGGTGCGCTTGAGGACTGCATGACGGCAAGGCTCTCAAACTCCGACCCGACCTTTGACGATGTTACGGAAAGCTTTACGGGTTCATTCTCACGCAAGCACAGCGATGACGGATTTTTCAATAACGCAATTATTCACACAATTTTTGTTGAGCCTCACGGCAGACATATTGAATACGCCGTTATCTCAAAGGGCGAAACCGATTATAAATCAGCCGAGGAATATGAAAAGATTTATAATTCTCGCCTTGAAGAAGCCGCTCCTGTTTCACTCAACCGAGACGGTAAAAAATACGAGCAAAGCTGTGAAATCCTTAAAGCCACGGTTATGACAAACGCCGTATATCCGATTTATAAGCACGGCGAATACATTATCCACCACACTCCCGGCAAGCGGTGGGACTGCCTTTACACATGGGATTCGGGCTTCATCGGGCTTGGTATGCTCGATTATTCGGAGCGTTTCGCCGAATACAGCCTTGACACCTATCTGAGCGATGAAAGCAACCCTGACTATGCGTTTCTTCACCACGGCTCGCCCGTTCCCGTTCAGATGTATCTCTATCTTGAAATGCTCAAACGCACCAACGACAAATCAAAGCTTCTTGCCATGTATCCGAGGGCAAAGCTTTATTATGATTTTCTTGCGGGCAAGGTCAGAGGCTCCACAACCGCTAAGCTCAAAAGCGGGCTGACCACAACCTATGACTATTTCTATTCAACAAGCGGTATGGACGATTACCCCGCTCAGGTGGCTATGATGGACAGAAACATCCGTGACACCACCGCTCCCGTTATTTCAACCTCACAGCTTATCAGATGCGGCAAAATTCTGCGCATGGCGGCTTCAAAGCTCGGCAAGGCTGACGACGCCTCGGAATACGCTGCCGACATTGAAAGACTGACAAACGCCCTGACAGAATATTCATGGGACGAAAAGAGCGGATATTTCAGCTATGTTCTCCACGACAAGGACTATAACCCCACGGGATTTATGCTCACCGAGGACGGCGAAAATCTTAACAAGGGGCTTGACGGAATTTACCCGATAATT
The DNA here is from genome assembly GCA_051881575.1 of Acutalibacteraceae bacterium. Lineage (GTDB taxonomy): Bacteria > Bacillota > Clostridia > Oscillospirales > Acutalibacteraceae > CAG-177. Next base: position 11,547 of record JBJEQD010000022.1, read on the forward strand.
GCGGGCGCCTGCACCAAGGAACAGCGTGAAGCAATTCTCGGCCATCTTAAAAATGAAAAAGAAATGCTCTCGCCCTACGGCATAAGCGCAGTTGATATGACTGCGGGCTACTTTATGGTTAACGGCTATTGGAACGGCAATGTCTGGTTCCCCCACCAATGGTTTATCTGGAAATCCATGCTTGATATGGGCGAAAGCGACTTTGCCTACACCATTGCAAGGCTTGCGCTTGACATCTGGAAGCGTGAGGTTGATTATTCCTATTATACATTTGAAATGGTCAATGTTGTGACGGGCAGAGGCGGCTGGTTCCATAATTTCGGCGGTCTTTCTACTCCCATAACCATGTGGGCAAACGCCTATTTCAAGGCGGGAACACTCAACACGGGCTTTGACACCTGGGTTGATTTTGCCGAATTCTCCGATGAAAACAAAAAGCTCAGGGCAGACCTTACATATTTCGGAAACGGCGAAAAATTCACCGTGCTGGCTGCAATGAGCGATGATGAAAGCATTAAATACAAAGTCACTCTTGACGGCACGGAAATCCCGTTCAATGAAAGGTTTAAAGGCACGCTTGAAATTCCGCTGTCAATAGCTGACAATGAAATTCACACCCTGACAATCGAATAAAAACGTTAAACAAAAAACAGATTATCGGTCAGTCCTTTTCGGATTCGGCCGATAATCTGTATTATTTTTTTAGCGGCAGCTCCGCACGGAATTGATATCCGCATTCCGAACGCTTTTCCGTGCGGACTGCCTATTATTACTCCTCATATAGTAATGTCTTTTTTCGGGGATTATTTCAGAAAAAGCCTCATTGTTTACAAATTGTTCACATTTAACGTCTGAAAACGGCTTTTTCGGTTAAAAAAACAGCCTGCACGGTTCAATTTCGTGCAGGCATAAACCATATTTTAATTGTTCAATGTGCTTTCAATCGCCTTTTTTTCGTTTTCCATTTCGGAAAACATTTTAAGAGCAGTCCATTCATAGTTATTCTGCGTCAAGACCGCTTTATAGGTTATTTCGGCTTTGCTCCTCTGAAGAGCCGTCAGCAGTTCGTTCATGCGCCTGCCCGTGATTCCGCAGAGCACTATCATGCTTTCTTCGGGAATTTCGCCGTCATAACCGAAATCTCCGCTTTTATTGATTATGCTTTCAAGCGTTGAACCGTATTGGTTCGCCTCAACGGGCTGAACACGCATTTTCATCAGCAGAGCCGCTCTTTTAACTGCCGACTCAGCCGACGGATTGAGGTTAAACATCAGTATTTTTTCCATATTTCGTTCCTCTTAGACAATATAATTATCAAGCACCGCAAGCGCCTCGGAATATTCATCGTTTGCGCCGAAGCGGGGAAGCTTTTTAAGAATCTGACCGTAAAATTTCTGCTCGGTCTCCGCTTCCTTTTCCTGCTGTTCCGCTTTGTAATCAATATATTTTTCTTTAACGGCGGTCAGGAATTCATCCTTTCGGTAAACCCTGAGCCTGTCTGCTCCGAGAAGCCTGCCGAGAGTTTCAAGCTGTTCAACGGTGTTT
>JBJEQD010000023.1:0-13045 GCA_051881575.1 Acutalibacteraceae bacterium
ATAACAATTAGTTATCATTTGTTATTATTAGTATTTGACAATCGCTCAAAACTGTTATTGATGCCAGAAATTTTGATATTATAACAACTTTGATATAATTTCTTAACCTCATAAAGATGAACTATTATCAGCAGAAACATCTGATGTTCCCAACAATTCTTTTTGATTAGTGAACAAAAATGCAAACAATGCACATCTTTCCATTTATACATCTATATGTTACTTGTTTATACTACATTTTTCAACAAAATACGCAGCATCGTTGACTTAGAGTGCAAAAGTGTTTTTGCGTAAGTTTTACAGCTATATAATCGTGGCAAGCAGGGCAAGTGTGTACACACTCTTGCAAATCAAAAAGGATTTTGATTTCTTGTTGGTGAATCATCTTCCCCAAACCCCTACAAATCGAAAAGAAAATTTTGCAATTTCTTTTCGAGCTACGCTCCTGCGGAGCTAAATAAAAAATTGCAGCCCCAAGGATTCGTTTCCTTGAGGCTGCGTTTTTATTGCGTTTTTTCTTGCTCTTTTTTATTATCTTTTTGTGAAATCGTGTCGCCAAGAATTGCTTGAATATTTGCTCTGTTTTTTAATAATTCCCTGTGTTTTTCATTTAATGAATGGTATTGCGAATACAAGCTTTTCTTGTTTTTTAACACTTCATCAAACTCTTTGTTTATGGATTTTACGGAAGGCAGTTTTTTTACACCGAATTCATTGAATGCCTTTTTTGCGGCACGGTGTAAAATGATCTCACTTTCATGTTCCGCAAGAAATTTTTTTGAATAACCGGAAGCCTTGTATTGCTCATAAATTGAACGGGTGTTTGCATAATTGATAATTTGTTTTTTCAAAGCAGCAAGCTCTGTAAGGCGAGATTCCATGCTTTTAATTTCAGCTTTCATTCCCGCTATTTCTGCTGAAAGATCATCAATATCATCCGACAGCTTTTGAAGATTTTCGAAATCATTTTCTTGCAAGAACATAACTGTTTTTGCCATCTGTTTCAGGTTGAATACTTTCGCCCAATTAACATAACCTTGTCCTTTTCCTTCATCAATTTTCTTCTGAACATCAATGAGCAAGCTCGTTTTATTTTGGCGAGTTTTTTTAGCCCGTCCTGTTTTTTCAGAAATAAATAATCGGAGTTCATCTTCTGAATATCCTTCACCGAGAGAACGAAGTCTTAAAAATCTATTTTGTGTCGGTTTTTTAAACGCAATGTGTTTGCCGACCTTTATTTCATAGCCTTTTTCTTTCATCAGCATCAGGAAAGTGTCGAAATCTTTCGGAGCACTATTTAAGACATAATTAATATCATTTCGTAATAAATCACGATAGGAGAGATACGGTGTGTATCCCTCCCAGTTTGCATACGAAGTATTTCTTTTTTGCGGATTATCTATCGTCGATAGTTGATGTTCAATGCAAATCAAATCATTAAGTCTGGCAATATCTTTGGCAGATCTTTTTCGGTCACGGTGCTTATAACAACAATCAAGAGAAACAGCATTGAAATAAATATGGTTGTGAATATGAGCCTTGTCAATATGTGTTGAAACAACAAAAGCAAATTTACCTTTCAGATATCTTTCAGCTAACTCATATCCGATTGCGTTTGCTTCTTCGGGAGTTACTTCACCGGGCTTAAATGATTGCCGTATCTGATAAGCAAGGACTGAGTTTTTTGGTGTTCTTCCGGTTCGAGAATAATACCGAGTTTGAGAAAGTGCGAATTCGGAAGCAACGGTGTTTTTGTCGCACCCATAAGCAGACACAAGATTTTTTCCGTCTGTTTTCATTGGATTTAATCCATATTCAATTCGTTCTTTGAGAGTGGTAGTGGGACTTTTTCGGGGATTGTTGTGTATTTTTAATATTCTGGTAACTGCCATTATCTTTTTCCTTTAATTATCACTTATCAATTCCAAAGTGTCGTTCTTGTCTATTAAATAAATTTGAAAACGAAAACTATACAAGGATTTCATTTTATCTTTGAAAATTTCACAATTATCCTGTTAAGCATATTCCATAACGCTGCTTGATTTTTCCGGATTTCTTCAATTTCGTTTTGAAATACTGCGCCTGTTGCATTGACCTTCATAGCGATCTGATTAATGTTGTTACTGCTGTACCGAAGCAATGAAACAATCTCTTTGAGTTCGGGAATGTTGAGATTTATTATATACCCGTCAAGAGCAATTTTTCTGAGATAGGCACTCCGATTCAGAGAACCGAATTGTTTCATTTTTGATTCAATAAAGTTTTTTTCTTCTTCTGTGACCCAAAAAGTCATTTCAATATTTCGGTTCCTTTTATTCAAATCATAACACCTGTTCTTTCTTTTTCGGCGTAGGCGTTGAAGGCGCAACATTCTCTTTTGCAGATTCAAGCTTCTTCAAAATGGATTGTGGTTGATTATGCTCAGCTTCAATTCTTTTAACTTGCCTGATAAAAATATCGGTAAGTCCGGGATTAACACCGTCGATAACAAGGGATAAGTCTATCTTTTCCTTTGCATCATTCGGGCGAACGGTTTTTGCCCAAGCCTTGTTTTCAGGCGATATTCTCTCATCCCAATCTTTTACGATAGCAGTAAAAGCAAGAAGTTTTTTTACTCGTTCAACGCCGTAAATCTCTATAACCGTTTTTGCCCCTTCGGGACTCAGACTGTTGTTGGAATAGTTTGCGCTTATGGCGGATTCAATTGCAGTTTTGCACATACGGTCTGCTCTTGAAGAAAGCCGGAAGGCCGAGAGCTCATCGTTTTCCATTGCTTGTGTAAATGACTTTTCATAATTAGGTATTTTACTGTGGTCGTTATACGGAATTGCCTGAATTTCGCCGTCGAGCATAAAAAACATTTCAGGTTCTTTAAATCGCTCCGAATACTTCTCAATCTGCTCGGGAGTAAGTGAGCAGAAATTCTCATCGCCAAGACCGACAACAAGAAATGTTCCCGATATTATGTCATAGAGGTTATTTTCATCATCACGCAAACTGCGGTTCAACTGTAATCCCTTTATTTTTCCTTCTTCGTTGCAAACAATGCCAACGGGATCTTCAAACGGATATATTGCTTCAATATATCCGTCAACCTGCTGTTGCAAACTTTCAAGACCTTTTGGAATTGTTTCTACCGACGGCTCTTCGCCTGGAGAGACAACAAGAACAGTCAATGAATTTTCTGACTGTTTTTCATAATTATGCTCTGCTGTTTCGGTAATTGAATCTCGCAGTGTCTGCATATAGTCGGTTTCCTTGTCGCTGAACAATTCATAAACTTCCTGTAATGGGGAAGGAGATTCCAGCAACGCTCTTGCAAGATTTTCCGGAAGCTCAATTTCGGAAAGTGCCATAAGAATATCCTCACGAACGGTATATTCATATGTGTGGTGTAATACTTCTTCGGGCGACTGATTTATCAGCCAATCTTTGTATTGTTCCTGCTCTGCTGACATCAGTTCACACAATTTCTCATTTAATTCCGTTGTGCTCATTTTTTCACCTGCTATTTCATCAAGATGTTTTTCAAAAATACTGCGGTCATATGCGTAAATATAAAAGTTATAATCTCCTTTGGTTGCGTTGCATCTCAGGATGTAACTGTGTTCATCTGTATCAACTCTGAATCCGTACTCTTTTGTGTAGTTGCCTTCAATAATCCCCTCGGGATGCTTATGGCAATATGAAGAAAGAGAGCCTCTGTCTTTCAGAAGCTCTCCGTAACCGAATCTCAAAGAATTGATAACCGTATCAAATTCTCTTTTGAATGATTCTGTTTTTAATTGTGAAACTTTGCCTTCCCAAGTTGAATAAAAACCTTTTCCGTTTGTGTCAAAGTTACCCCTGAGAAAGCCGATACAGCCGCTTTCAATATTATCATTCTGTGATTGAGTATATGAAAACTGTATTTCTTCGGGTTTGATAGGTCTTATTGATAAATCCATTTATATCACTTCCTCTTTGTTTTTCTTTTCCGCTTCTTTAGGTATGGCGGTTCGGCTTTTTTCTGTCGCAATTTGCAGTTTGTCCATAATTGACGGCCTGCTGCTTTTTGCAATGGCATTTTCGGCAGCGGGAGCTTGCGGCTTATCCATGTTCAACGCAATGTTCAGCTCGGTTAATCTTGCTGACTTGATTTTCAATTCTTCCTCTTGCGGAAAAGGTTTTCCGAGCTCGGCTTTTGCATTTTCCATCTGTGCTTTAACATTATCAAGCCTTAATTCGGTGTCTTCCAATCTTTTTGATATCGCATCAAGCACATTGTCAATACGAATGAGATTACCTTTCGGGTCTTTGCCGAGTTCAACTTTATGGGACATTTCTCCTTTTAGGGTCAGAATATGCTTTTTGCCGAAATCCTCAACCGATAAATACATTTCAAAGCCTCTGTAAGAACCTATTTCTGTTTCCATAAAGATTTTTGCATCCTTCATTGCATCAATCAAAGCGGCACCTGCGTTTTCTTTGTCGGATAGAAAGTCGCCACGAACAGTCATGCCTGCAAAGCCCTCCGGCGGATGGTCATTATCTTTCACGGTTTGAATGTCAGCTTTGAACCCGTTGATATATTCTTCAAACAGCTTTATCTGTTGAGGAAAGTTTTTAAGCAAATCATCTTCGAGCCTGAACTGCTGGTTCTGATAGCTTGCTTTCATAAGTTTCAACCGGGCAACATCAACATCCAAATCCATTTTTTCTTTTATTCGCTCATCACCCGCACACAATGCCTTAATTTCAGCAAAAGATAAAGTGGTTTCGTCAACATCCTCACAGGTTCGCACGGGAGATTTTGAAGTCATAATCTGCGAAATAAACTTCTGTTTCTGCTCAAGAGTCTGCCAAAGATAAGCGTCGAATGTTGATTCGGTAACATATCGGTATATATGTACTTTTTCATTCTTGTTGCCCTGCCTTATAATTCTGCCGCTTCTTTGCTCTAAGTCACCCGGACGCCAAGGAGCATCCAAATCGTGAATTGCAATCAATCTGTCCTGCACATTAGTTCCTGCACCCATCTTTGATGTGCTTCCCATAAGAACACGAACTTTCCCGGAGCGCACTTTTGCAAACAAATCTTTCTTTCGCTCCTCTGTGTTTGCATCGTGGATAAAAGCAATTTCTTCCGGCTTAATTCCCCTTGAAATCAACTTATCCCGTATATCCTCATATACCGTAAAAGTCTTTTCGGGAACAGGGTCAAGATTTGTTAAAGTCACTTCTTCTTTTGCCGCCGCTTTACTTTTCGGCGTTGAGATATCGCAAAAAACAAGTTGGGTAAGTTTATCATCATTGCCTTCCTCATAAATTCTGACTATGTTGTCAACACAGAGATTGACCTTTGTATCTTTTTCGTCGGCAAAATCCGGATTGATAATTCTTTGGTCAAGTCCGAGTTTTCTGCCGTCTGAAGTGATTTTTAGCATATTATCGACAGACGGGTCAACAGAGCCGGCATGAACTGCCGCAGCTCTTTCGGATAATTCACTTACCAATCCTTTCTGCGTTTCTGTTGGACTTGCAACAACATTGTGATATTCCGCTTCGGGTCTTGGCAGATTAAGCGTGTCAGCAGTCTTTATATCAGCCACTTCTTTAAACATATTCATAAGTTCGGGGAGATTAAAGAATTTTGCAAAGCGTGTTCTTGCTCTGTATCCGGTTCCTTCAGGAGCAAGTTCAATAGCGGTAGTCGTTTCGCCGAAGTTTGATGCCCACGCATCAAAATGTGCCAGGTTCTTTTTCTGAAGCATATCGTATTGAAGATAACGCATCATCGTATACAGTTCTGTCATTGAATTTGATACCGGAGTACCCGTAGCAAATATGACTCCTTTATTGCCCGTTATTTCATCAAGAAAACGGCATTTCATAAACATATCTGAGGATTTCTGTGCTTCCGAGGTGGACAGTCCGGCAACATTCCTCATTTTTGTGTAAAGATAGAGGTTTTTATAGTTATGACTCTCATCAACAAACAGACGGTCAACGCCGAGTTGCTCAAAGGTGACAACATCATCTTTTCGCTCCGTTGACTGTAATTTTTCAAGTTTTGTTTCAAGACTTCTTTTCGTTTTTTCAAGCTGTTTAACAGTGAATTTTTCGCCTCTGTCATACTTCATCAAGGCTATATTTTCGGTTATTTCTTCTATCTGCTGTTGAATAAGCCGTTCTTGTCTTTCAAGTGAAACGGGTATTTTCTCAAACTGTGAATGACCGATGATAATAGCATCATAATCACCTGTGGCTATTCTGGCACAGAATTTCTTGCGGTTGTGTTTTTCAAAATCCTTTTTGGTGGTTACAAGAATATTTGCAGAGGGATAAAGGCGGAGAAACTCCGAAGCCCATTGTTCGGTCAGGTGGTTGGGAACGGCAAATAACGGTTTCTTACAAAGCCCGAGTCTTTTACTTTCCATTGCCGCCGCAATCATTTCGAATGTTTTTCCTGCACCGACTTCATGCGCAAGGAGAGTATTACCGCCGTATAGAATGTGTGCTACTGCATTAAGCTGATGTTCACGCAGCTTTATTTCCGGGTTCATTCCCGAAAAAACAATGTGACTTCCGTTATATTCTCTCGGTTTTGTAGAATTGAACAGCCTGTTATATTTATCAACAAGCATTCTCCGTCTGTCGGGGTCACGGAAAATCCAATCTCTGAACTCATCTTTGATGATTTGCTGTTTCTGCTGGGCAAGAGTGGTTTCTTTTGAATTCAGAACTCTCTTGTCCTTTCCGTTTTCGGTAATTGTGTCATAAACTCTGACATCACGAAGATTCAGCGAATCCTCAAGAATTTCATATGCACTTTTTCTTTCTGTGCCGTAAGTGACATGGGCATTAACATCGCTTGATGAAATAAATGATTTGTTATCAATTCTCCATTCTGCGGTGAAATCCGTGTAGTTAACTTTCATGTTAAATCTTGCAAATCCCGGTGTTTTGAATGTTTCAAACATGAACTGCTGAATAATCTCTTTGTCAATCCATGTTGCACCAAGCCTTACTTCAATTTCACTTGCATCAAGATCTTTCGGCTGAGCCTTTTTAAGTGCTTCAACATTCGGCGAGAAAAACGAACTGCTTACGGCAGCGTGTTCTGCATAATCAAGCTTTTCTCTCACATTGCCCGAAAGATACTCGTCTGCCGGTTGCCACCCGATAAGGCTTCTGTCAGGATTATTCTCCAAATCAAAAGGACCTGTTCTCGGATCTTTAAAGATAATGCCCTGCAAATCCTCAACTACTTTTTGAACGGTTGTTCCGTCACCCATAAGTGAAGCCATATAGCCGATATCAACGCTTGCCCGTTCACCGATAGAAACGGCAAGAGCTTCAACTGCGGTATCAACTTTTGTAACGGAGGAGTGCTGCTTAATTGTTCTCTTGGTGAACATATCCGCTTTTCTTTTAAGCTTCTTTTCTTCATCAAGAATTTCAAGAGAGCAGAGAAGATAATACGATGAATCGTCCGCAAAAGCATTTTTGTTTGCTTTATCGTTTATCAAGCCGAATTTCTTTATGAAACTGTCGTATAAAGCATTCAGTTCGGCTTGCTTTTCGCTGATTTCGATGTCTGTTGTCAGTTCATCCATCTGCAAATCAATCAGAGCATTTACACAGTCACGAAGTCCTACCATTCCTTTAATTCGTTCTTTGGCAGTTGCATTGACTTCCGATTTCACCATAATACTGTTCTGACGGTAATACACATCACCGTCAACAATTGCAAAAGAGAAGTTCTTTGTGTCAGGGTCAGCAGGTATGGTTTCTTCTGAAACCTCATTTTCCTCTGTGAGTTCGGGCAATTCTGCAACGGTATATGTACCTTTGATATTCTTTATTGCTTCATTCAGAAGTTCACCTAAATCAGTGCCTTCAATGGGTTTAACGGTAAAAGCATCTGTTCCGAACTGTGTGCTCTTTGAAGATTGCTCGCCCAGAATCATTTCGGGATGCTCTGCAAAATATGAGTTTATCGGGAATCCGTTTTCACTCATGCCGAGATGAACCCAATCGGGTTCAATTGCCATCGGCTGTTCTCTTTTCTGTAAAAAGATAATGTCAGACACAACATCTGTGCCTGCGTTTGCTTTGAAAGCGTTGTTCGGCAAACGGATAGCGCCGAGCAAATCTGCTCTTTCTGCAAGATATTTTCTGACTTCCGGAGATTTTGCATCCATAGTATGATGAGATGTGACAAACGCTACTACGCCACCGGGACGGACTTGGTCAAGTGCTTTTGCAAAGAAATAGTTATGAATGGAAAAACCGAGCTTGTTATACGCTCGGTCATTAACCTTGGTCTGCCCAAAAGGAACATTTCCTATGGCAATATCATAAAAATCTCTGCGATCGGTTTTTTCAAATCCCGATATGGTAATATCAGCATTAGGATAAAGCTGTTTTGCTATTCTGCCTGATATACTGTCAATTTCAACACCGTATAATTTTGATGTTGACATTTCATCGGGAAGCATACCAAAGAAATTACCTATACCCATTGACGGCTCAAGAATATTACCTTGTGTAAATCCCATATTGCCGATTGCTTTATACATGGCATTGATAATTGTTGGACTTGTATAGTGGGAATCAAGAACAGATGCTTTTGCCGAGCGGTATTCATCGGGAGAAAGTGTTACAATGAGTTCTTTATATTCATCTGCCCAGTTTTCCTTGCTGTCATCGAACGCATCCGAAAGTCCGCCCCAACCGACGTAACGGGATAATATCTCTTGTTCTTCCGGGGTTGCCTGTCTGTTTTCAAATTCAAGTTCGTGCAACAGATTGATTGCAGCAATATTGTTCTTGAATTTTTCCTTTGCACCGCCAACACCGAGACTATAGTCGGTTATGCGGAAATTCTCTGCTTTGTTTAATTCGGGGTCATCGGTGCTTATAGTCTGAACAACAATATCATAAGGAAGTCTGTATTCTTCTGCGGGATATTCATCTACAGTTTTTACTGTATAATCCGATTTTTCTTTCTGAGGATACTGCTCAAGAAGCTTCAGAAAATTCTCCCGACTTTCTGCCCGACTGATGGGATAAAGGAGTGTAGTATCTCTGATTCTGACATCGTGTATGCCTATATTTTCAATAACATAAGGGGTGTTATCTTCAAGATAGATTACATCGCCAACATCATAAGGAATAACAGGTTCATGTTCGTCGGTTTTTTCAACTTCTGTTGCTTTTTGATAGGGAGCGAGATCTTCTTCGGGGATATATATTAACTCATCGAAATTCAAGTTATTAAGACCTTCGGCAATAAGAGCTTCAATACTATCAAACAATCGGCTGTCATAATACTTGTTATCAATGTATCTGTTAATGCTGTAATCGACAAGATTGATACTGACCTGTACTGGTATTTCGCCGTCAGTCAGAGTAGTATAAGCAATATCAACATTTCTGATATCGCTGAAATCTGCTCTTTCACCGTATTCGTCGAGACAGAACTTATCAATTAGTTCTTTTGCTTTTTCAAGAGGCTCAAGTTCATTATTCTCACCAATCCTAAGCATCCGAAATGTTTGCCTTTCAGTTTTTCCGTCGGGGATAGCAGAAATAACCACACCGTAGTCTTTTCGGAGTTTATCAAGATATCTTTCGAGAGTCGGAACCGGGAAACCGCACATATCCACTCTGCCGACATTCGGTATGGTTCTACCCGTTAAAACCAAATTAAGTTTTTCGGCAGCTATAACCGCATCTTCGCCGTACATCTCAAAGAAATCTCCGACTTGATAAAGAATAATACTGTTGGAATTTGCTTCTTTCAATGCGTTATATTCATCAACGACAGGGGGACCCGTTTTCTCCGGTGTATCAGCGGACTCGCTTATTGCTTCTGCTTTCTTTTTCTCTTGATATTTAAGCATATCTTCGGGAGATAAATACCTGCCGTTTTTAACGAGTGTTTCAATACGCTTTGAAACTTGATTCCATTTAAGCTGTACTTTTTGACAACCCGGCTTTTCAAATGACAATCCTTTTCCTTCGGAACTTATCCAACTGTGAAAGTTGTTTGATATGGCATTATTGCCTCCGCCGATACCGTATTCATCACGCAAGAAATCTTCTTTTTCTTTTGCAGTATGCTCTTGGCTGAAGAACTCATAGATACGGAACTGACCGTCTTGAACACCGCTGTATCTTTTGGCGATTGTGGCATTTATTTCATCATCGGTAATGAATTGAGTGATTTCGGGTATCTCTGTCAAAACAGAGGAATACTCTTTTCTCGGCAGATTAAGTTCCGAAAGACTTTTTTCAATTTCAAAGAACTTATGATAATGGAAACGCATTATGCTTCTGTCAGAAGCGTAGTCATTAAGAAACTCACGGTATTCCGATAAGAGTCTTTGTCTGAAATTCGGGTCTCCGAGCTGTTCCGTAAGCTTTTCAACACCATCAACATAGGAATGATATTCATCGCTGTTGAGTAACGGTAAACACCGTTCTTTGAAATCGTCAGATAAGTCATGCTTTATATACATGATTCTTTCTGCCAAGAGTTTTCGTTCAAGTCCGGCAGCTTCTGCGAGTTCAACATTTGTTGCAAAAATGCCTTCATCAAGCATTTCACCGATTCTCGTAGCAGCTTCTTCCCAAGATAAAACAAAAGCTGAATTTGAATATCTTGATGTTGTACCTTTTGAAATATGAATACCGTCTTCTGCATACCAAGCAGAAAGCTCTTTACCGTCTGCAACAATACCGTATCCGCCGTGATACATTGTTTTGAGAAACTCAGATAGTTCGGAAATGTCCTTTTGCTTCATATATTCGGTAGCTATCCTCATTCGTGCATTCTCCGAATTGCTTCCGACAAGAAGAAAAGAATCTGTTTCGCTTTGAGAAAAAGAAGAAGCGAAAAGTGTTGAAAAAGCACTTTCCGCTTCGCTGATTATTTGAATTTGTTCTTCTTCCGAAGGGAACAGACTTAACTGCTCACCGCTTTGAGAAGAATTAAAGAGGTTTAGCTGTAAATCAACTCGTTCAGAATTATCTCCTCGGCTTGAGCTTTCAGGCTGTTCATTAGTCCTACCCATTTCATCGGGTCGCTCGCTTTCAATTCTTCCGTTGCTCCTGCCGACTTCATCAATTCGGGCATCATCTGCTCCAAGCGGTCGTTCGCCGTTTCGTCTGTCTCCATCAGATGACTGTACAGAGTGCCATTCAATATCATTCTGTTCCACAGAGCCGGACGATGGTTCTTGAGAAATTCTTTCCTCATCCTGCCGTATTTCCCCAGAGGTTTCTGCTCGTTCTGATTGAGAGTAATGTTCGGAATCAGATAATCTCCGTTCCTGATATAACTGATGTTGTTCATTGATTTTGCTCCTTTCACGCTCATATTTTTTGACAGCTATTTCAATCTGCCTTAACACCTGCTCGCTTATTTCGCTGACCGCAGTTGCAAGGAAATTTACAGTATCGGGAGTATTGAAATCAAAGATACTTAAAAAGTCTTCGTTTTCAAAATATTCGTCGGCATTTCTTCCGCAACGAGTCAGCAGAGTGTATGCTGTGCTGACAACCGCCGCATTTCTGAATGCCATCCCGATGCTGTCTTCATCATACTCCTCAAGAAAAGAACCGTCAACGATGTCAAATATATCTCGTTTATTATTTCCCCAGTATTCATCAACAAGCTGTGCGGCAACTGTTTCAAGCTGATTTGCAATACCGCTTTCGCTTGAAACATCGTACTTGCTTTCCAAAACTGATGTTACTGCGTTTTCATGTTCATCTTTGAGTTCCCACAGATACGGCGTTTTTGAACGTTCTGTTTTACCCGTATCGGCAATATCAAAAACATATTTAAGCGCAAAAGGTTCTTTATTGCTGTCTATGAGAGCGATACCTTTTGAACCTTTGCGAATATATCGGTTCATTTGATTATTCCAGATATCATAACCGGCACAAGCAGTTGCTTCCGGCCGTTGGGCAAAAATGAGGAGTTGTTCATTGAAAGGGTATTTATATAGCCGGGCAGCAGTTTTAAGAAAAGCAGTCCAATTTGCTTTTGAACGGGTAAGTTGCTGCTCTGTTTCTATTGCAAGGTTTGAGTATTCTTCATATTTATTAGCCATTTATAGCCTCCTCTTTCATGATTTTTATAATTTAGGGTGAGTAGGGGATAGACAAAACCCCGCATAGCAAAAGCCATACGGGGAGATTGATAATTATAATATGCCTTTGAATGATTCAAGGATTGTTTTGGTCAAGCCGAAAATCTTTTTTGAGAATGCCACGATTTTCTGCCACAGACCCGCTTTTGCGGTCATTTCCTGCGTGTCGGAGCGGATTATGTTTCCGTCCCTATCATAGACCGTTGCGGTGAACACCGTCTTACCACTTGACTTTGGTGAAATCTTGCCGGCATAGACCTCATCGACTTTTTCTGCTCGCTTACCTTACGTTCTATCACCCGCAAAAGTCTGTGGCATATCCAAACGCTGAACGATTTTAGCCGGAAAATGAAGCGGAAGAAGTAATGTGTGATTTGCTAAAAGAGTAATTCAATTCCGAAAAAATCGCCTAATTTTTAATGTTCGTCGTAAAAAGTGTAATGAACAGCATAATGTTCGTTGTATTTTTTGTAATCAAGCAGTTTTTTGCTATTAATTTAAGCTCAAAGGATTTACTATATGAAATCAATATTTGAACAAACCGGCGGTGCATACACACTGCAAGGCAATTATTGTCTGCTAAATCTTTCTTTACACGCTGAAGATGAACACTCTATCGTCGTATGGGGACAGCGCCGACTTTGATATTTGAAGCAACACCACAAAGTCCTGTACTACAATCTGCTCACTTCCGGCAAGATCCACGCACACCTTGCCGACACCGAAGAACAGGCACAAGCTCTCTTTTTCGGCTGGTAAATCAACTTACCGAAAAAGAAGGCAATTTTAGACCGGTTTGGTCTTCTTGGGTTGTCGAGGGGTTATTTGGGGGTTACTACGCTTGTTTTTTTGCCCCAGAGAAGCATCTGAAATATCGCTTATTTCCCAATAGTAAACTG
>JBJEQD010000024.1:0-2974 GCA_051881575.1 Acutalibacteraceae bacterium
TCAAGAATAACCATATCTTCAAGCGCAATTTCCTCATTTGCAGAGAATTCCAGATTTTCAAGGCACTGCACAACTTGAATATGTGTTCTATTCACACGGATTTCCGTGCGAAAGCGATTACAGCTTGCCGCACCGATTAAAACCGTATTTTCACCCGTGCCAAAAAGCGCATAGTTATACACGCTTTTAAATCCCTTTGTCTGCGGCATTTTGTAATGACTTTTGTCAGTATAACCCGTGAAGCTGTCGAAGCTTTCAACAACTCCCTTATATTGCGACAACTTTTGATAGCCGTCGCCGTAAAAGGGCGTGTCTGGTGAAAAACCGTGCTCACCGCTGAAAAGCACAGCCTCTTTCATTTTCGCTGCATTATTCAGTGAAAAAGAAATGCTAAATAAGCCGTTTTCCTCATTAATTTGAAAATCGGCAGAAACTCTTCTGTTGCCGTTATCTAAAATAAACGGTGTATTAAAAGTCATATCATATCTCCTTTATTATCCCATTTGCTTGCAAATCGCTTTAATGAATCAATCACATCACTCGTTTCAGGCTGTGGGTATTTATTATTGATGACTGTTTCCATATTTTTACTCATTAGCATCTTTTTGATTTGCAAATTTTACAAAATCATAGGACGGCTTTTTGTTTCCGTACAAATCCACCGAACCGTGTATGCGTTGTTTCAGCTTTCCTTTCCCCGATTCGCCCACATGCGTGCGGTAATCATTCAAGGAGAAATATACCCAGCCTGCAAAACCGTATTTTTTGTAGTAATCTAATTTTTCTTTGTATATCTCAATTCTGCGTTCGTCGCCGCCTTTAAAATGGGGCTCACAAAGCCCGAACTCGGTGCTTACAAGCGGCTTGCCCTTGCTTTCATTTTGAACAAGACGGAACACCTTGTCATAATTCACATTACCATACCATGTGCCGAGATACTCATTCCACATACAAATGTCTCCGTAAACGGTTGCGTCTTTAGAATGACACCAACGCTGTAAAAGCGTTTTCCAGCCTATCGTATTGGACACATAGTTGACAAGACGCATAGTGTCTTTTCTTTTGAAATAAGCAACCATTTGCTTTACATAGGAAATGGTTCCTTTTTGTCTCCCGGCGAGCTCGTTGCCCACACCCCAGCAAACAATGGATGGGTGATTGAAATGATGCATAAGCATTTCATCTGCCTGCTTTTTGGCAATGGCAAGCTGATTTTCACCTGCGTTTTTCGGCGATCCCCAATAGGGTATTTCCTCCTGCACCATCAAGCCGTGTTCGTCGCACCAGTCATAGACAAAATCGTCCTGCTGCCAGTGAAAGCGTGTAAAATTGCAGTTTAAATCTTTGAGCATTTCTAAATTCTCGCGAAGTTCACTTTCCGGCTCCGCCATACCGAATTCGGGATTACTGCCGGGCATCCATTCCACACCGCGCAAAGCAATCGGACGATTGTTCAAATAGATTCTATCTTCCCGCACTTCGATTTTGCGAACGCCGAATACCTGTGTACGTATTTCGTTTCCGCAGATCACTTCAAGTACATAAAGAAACGGATTTTCCGTATTCCAAAGTGTTACATCGTTCAGACAGAATTCTGTTCCGTTGCCACAAATATTTTCCTTTTCAAAAACAGGCTTCCCGCTTTTCTTTTCTTTCACTCGAACGTAAAACGGCAAATGCTTTTTGCAGCAAAAATCAAAATCGCAGACGATATTTGCCTTACCTTTTCCGTCCTCAAAGAAGTCGATCACGGTGCTCTCGATTTTTATGTGTTCAATATCGTTTTCGCTGTATTCAATCAGTTCGACAGGTCGAATAATCCCGCCGTCATTCGCCCAGTCAAAGTCTTTGCCGTGAGGCAGTGCATCATCGGAATAGGCATTACTGCATTTTATCAAAAGTAAATTAGTTCCGATTTTTATATGATTCGTTATGTCTGCTTCAAAAGGCGTAAAGCCGCTATTAAAATGCTTTGCAACCTCATTGCCGTTCACATATACCGTACAGTCACGGTAAACCGCATGAAACAGCAGAACGGTTTTAAAAGAGGGCTTTTCAATTTTAAATTCCGTGTTGTACCACGCTGTTCCGAAATATTCCTCCGTGCCGTTTTCGATATTCCAAGTATGCGGTATCTGCACGGTTTTTCCTGATACACCGTTCCGAATGATATCACTTTTATTGTTCGAAAATAAAAATTTGAATGAATTCAGTTTTCTATTTATTATTTTACTCCCTCAATATAAATCAATTTTTCTAACAAACGGCTGCAGTCTGCATTTTTGGATATGCAGTATGATTTCGGAACAATTTTTCACGGGCTTTTTCAGCAGACAAATCTTTTTGAATCCTACCGCCGTACCTGTATAAACCGTTTTTCCGTTTGCTGAAATTGAAAATTTTTCAATCCGCTGGCTTTTGGTTATATCCTCTGACAAGACGATTGTTCTAACGGTTTGCGGCTTTATTCTTACGATGATATCGTTATCGTTTTGTTCAATACTGATTGTTTCCGCTTTATGTCTGAATCGTTTTTCAATTCTTTTTCTTGTTTTCACAAGTCTTTTTATAAATTTATCAGGCAGTTCGCCCTTATCGTTCGGCGGAACATTCACAAGAAGCGTTGCGTTAGCACCAACGGAATTGTAATAGCATTTTTCAAGATTTCCGACGCTCCGGGTAAAGAAGATTTCAAAAAGCGGCCGCCAAAACCAGCCGAAATAGGTAACAGGAATGTTCATCTCCGCCGGATACCAACAAAGTTCTTCATCTGAAAGTTGCTCACGCTCTCCGAGTGATTTATCGGTAAAGCTCAGCGCTTTGAGCATAACCGTGGCGCCCTCTTTTTGCTGCGACATATCCGCAATCTTCAAGTGATCCTGCATTTTTTTCGGCACAACGCTGAACTCTGATTTTCTCGGTTTCCCGAATTCATTGCCGATCCAGCGAACATCGGGTCCGCAGTTGGTAATGA
>JBJEQD010000025.1:0-2965 GCA_051881575.1 Acutalibacteraceae bacterium
CTTCTGAGCATACGCTCAGAGGTTGCCACCGGCAACCCGCACCCTCACGAGGGAGCCCAAGAATAAAGCCACAGTTTTTCCATGAAAACAGCAGAAATTATCGGCAACACGGTAGGGGCGACCTGCGGTCGCCCGCCTGAAAGTACCCGAAAAAACACAAAGTCCTCGTAGGGAACGCCGTCCTCAGCGTTCCGGGAAAACATAAGAACAATGGCTCGGTTTTTATGCGGGACGGGTGACCCGTCCCCTACGATTGCCGCCTGAAAACGGATAAATTCACGAAAAATCCGTAGGGTTCGGCGTCCCCGACGAACCGATTCGCCGCAGGCGAATAATTTGTTGAATTTTTTATAAAACCAAAACGGCGGGAGCAAGCCCCCGCCCTACCTTGAATACTGTAAAAATCCGTTATTTCTGCATTTTGAACGATGTGGGCATCGTCCCCTACAAAATGAAAAACAATTCGTAGCCTTGCGGCTGTCCGTGAAAACATATTAAATCCCACGGAACGCCGAGGACGGCGTTCCCTACTGATGCTTGCGTATTTTTTGTTGAGCTGATTAATCCGTTAACTTATCACAAAATTGGGATTTGACAATTTTTTACTCCCTCAGAGCCTATGGCTCAGCTCCCTCAAGAGGGAGCCCATACAGTTAGCTTGATTTTCGCCGTAAGCCGGTTGTATATCTGCCTCCCTCTTGAGGGAGGTGGCACGGCTAAGCCGTGACGGAGGGAGTTAAATACCAATTTTCCAGCTCGTTTTCATGCCTTTTTCGGGTAATCGGAACGCCATGTGTTGCATATAATATGCAAAAAGCCGAATAATCGGCTCGGTTTTGGCTAATACTACTCTTGCAGGCATTTTATTCCTGCTTTTTGTGCAAGAATAAGTGCCTGTATTTTTATATCTTAGAAAAATGTAACCTATTTTTACGCTTTTGTAACCATTTGTAACTTTTTCTGTTTTTCACAAAAGAATTCCCTTGTTTTGACAAATCCCTGCGGCATTCGCCCGAATGCTAAATGTCGGTTCGACAATATGCGGAAATACTTTTGTGCAAATTAAACAAAAAATCATTCTCAAAAAATTTGACAAATCATCCTTTTGCCAATATAATGTCACCCGTTGCAAAAGGAAATCGAGGAACGGCGTGAAAAACAGCCGTCCGAAAAACTACTAATGCGCAGAAAAAAGGAGATTTTTATGATTACAAATTCAATATCCGAAAGCGTCGGAACTCGCAAGAGAGGCTTTAAGATTTTAACGGCCGTCATAACAGTTCTGTTTGCTTGCTCCGTAACGATAACGGCGTTTGCTTCGGCAAATTCCAATGAAGTTACGGTAATTGACGGAGAGAAATCGGTAAGCATAACAACAAAAAGCTCTGACCCCGGAGAAATAGTCAGGCAGGCGGGCATAAGGCTCGGCGCAAACGATGAGCTTGACCTCTCGGATTACTCTGCGGGCAAGGGCGGCACAATCGTCATTGAAAGAGCGAAAATCGTTCGAGTAGAGGACAACGGCATTATTTCTTATTTCGTCGGCTACGCCGACACGGTCAGCGAAATCATCAAAAAAGAGGGAATCGTCATCAACAGCGGCGATGATATCGGCGCCAATCCCTCAAGCTCCGTTTTTGACGGAATGAAGATTTTTATTAAGAGAGCCTTTACCGTCAGCATCGATGCAGACGGTGAGAGCAAAAATGTTCCCATTGTCAAAGGCACGGTTGCGGACGCAATCGAAAAGTCGGGCATTAAGCTCGGCGCAGATGATATCGTTGTTCCCTCGCTTGATTCAAAGCTCAGCGGCTTCACCAGAATCAAGATATCAAGAGTCAGCTATAAGACCAAGAAGAAAAAAGAATCGGTTGACTTTGAAACAAAAATCATTCCGAGCGGCGACATGTATATCGATGAAGAAATCATCGTCACTCCCGGAGTAAAAGGCGAAAAGACGGTTATTTACACCGAAAAATATGTTGACGGCGTTCTTGACGAAACAAAGGTTATTTCCGAGAAAACCGTAAAGAAGCCTGTCAATCAGGTCAAAAAGGTCGGAACAAAAAAGAGAGCGACCCTTGCGGCGTTCAAAAACACCTCCGCTCCCATTTCGGATCTTTCCGTTCCCTCCGATCTCAAGCTTGATGAAAACGGAATCCCCGTTGAATATGCTTACTGCGTCAGCGGCAAGGCAACCGCCTACACGGGCGACCCCGCCACCGCCTCGGGCAGAAAGCCGATGCCCGGCCATATCGCCGTTGACCCCAAGGAGTTCCCCTACGGAACCGAGCTTTATATTGTTTCCGCCGACGGAAGCTATGTTTACGGCTACTGCATAGCGGCGGATACGGGCGGATTTGTCTCAATGGGCAACACAGATGTTGACCTCTATATGGATAACGAGCAGATGTGCCGTGACTGGGGCAACAGAAATGTTAAGATTTATGTTCTTAACTGATTAAGGTGATGGGAGTTGAACACAATATGCCGAAAATTTGATATTACGGCGTATTTTCACTTTTTCACCGTTGTCGGGCTAAACGAGCTTGGATGGCTCGGGATAATTAATACAAATCAAGAAATCGGTTTGCACCGTTTGATGCAAGCCGATTTTTGCTTTTCGTTTTGAATTTTTGCACGGGGATTATTCCCGTAAAGACATATTGACAAAATGCGCCGTGATGTGCTATTCTTTCACCGGGCATTACCTGAACGGTAGGCGGTTACAATTTTGCCCTCAGTAATGGGGGTGTTGCGAATGCAGTATGTAACATATTCGGATTTATTTCAATTCGTTCTTGTTATTATTGGCATTGTCGGAATTGTCATATCGGCATTCCGTGAGCATAAAAAGAAATAACCGCCCCAAGCCTGCAAGCCGAGCGGTTAATTTCTGACTGTTTTCCTTGAGGGCGTAACCGTCTATACGGTAATGCCACACCTATATTATAAGCAAATATCT
>JBJEQD010000026.1:0-12541 GCA_051881575.1 Acutalibacteraceae bacterium
ATATTTTGAAGTTACTTCTCTTCTTTTTTGGGTCACATCATTTTAGCACATACATTTTTGATTTATATTCTCCGATAAAAAATGCGGCGCAGCCGAAAAGCTGCGCCGCACGGTGAGATCTGAACTGATTAGAAAAGTACGGGAACATGAGCGAGGATCTCTGCAACAGCCTTATTAACGATCTCAACAACTGCGGCTGCATCGATTTCATTGAAATAAGCGAGAATCTGCTGTACTGCGTCAAGAATGATCTGAACTGACATTGTTTTGTCCTCCTGAATAATATTAACAGCTTTCTGCTGTCAAATTAATTATAGAAGTTTGTTCACAGTTTGTCAACAGATTCATCTGTACAAAATGGCAAATCTGTCTGAATAATACCGCAAAATCGACTATACAATATCGCAAATTTGTCTAAAAACAGATATCATTTTCGGTATTCTGAGTAAATTTACTCTAACATGTCCATAATCGCCTGTTTTCCCGTTACGCCTATGCTTCTGTTCATAACCGTTCCGTTTTTCATGACAACCAGAGTCGGTATACTCATAATTCCGAATTTTTCCGCAAGATCTTTTTCGGAATCAACATTAACCTTGCAGACCTTAACATCGGAGCTTGCGCTCTCCGCAACATCACGGATAACGCTTGAAAGCGCCTTGCAGGGAGTGCACCAATCGGCAAAAAAATCCAGCAAAACCGTTCCGCTGTAATTCTCAACCTCCCGAGTGTAGCTGTCGCCCGTTATATCATAAATTTTCATAAGCTCCGTTCCTTTCATTCATAATGTATTTTTTCGCCTGAGCGGCGGCAACCGCTCCGTCGCTGACAGCGGTAACAATCCGATGAAGCGGTTTATTTCTTATATCTCCTGTCGCAAATACTCCCGAAATATTCGTTTCGGTCGTTTCATCGGCAATAATATAACCGCTTGGGTTGGTTTCAATTTTATCTTTTATAAGCTCCGTGTTAGGAGAATAACCGACGCAGGCAAACGCTCCGTCGCATTTGATAGTTTTTCTCCCGCCTGTGTTTTTATTCAGAAACGAGATATTTTCAAGCCTGCTTTCTCCCGCAAGCTCAACTGCTCCGACCGCTGAAATTATTTCAATATTTTTTCGCTGTGCGACTGAAAAAATATATATTTCATCGCCCGAAAGCTTTTCATTTTTGTTTAAGATAAAAACCTTTTCACATACATCCGAAAGAAACAGAGCGCAGCTCAAAGCCGGGTTTGCTCCGCCGAAAACGGCAACTGTTTTTCCGCTGTAGAACATTGCATCGCATACCGCAGAATAAGAAAGCCCTCTGCCGAAATAATAATTCTCGTTCTCGGCTCCGAGCTTTTTCGGCTTTGTTCCCATGGCAAGGATTACCGTTTTCGACTTGAAGTCGCCCATTTGGGTTGAAACGGTTTTGATTTTTCCGCTCAGATTTAAATTTTCAGTTTCGGTATAATAAGTTTTAACTCCGAGCCTTTCCGCAGAGAGCTGAAACGCTCCCGAGAGAGCCGTTCCGCTGATGCCGCCGGGAAATCCCGGATAGTTTTCAATTCTTTCCGTGACAGCCATCATTCCGCCCGGTGCGGATTTTTCGATAACCGATGCCGAGAGTCCGAGCCTTGCGGCATAAATTGCCGCCGTATATCCTGCGGCGCCTGCGCCGATAATCACCGTATCGTAAATCATATAAAATCCCCTTTCTTTTATTATTCTGCTTTTTTGAACGGAAATGCAAATGAAAACGGAATAAAAAAAGATTACAGGCCATTAAAAAAACTGACCTGTAATCTGTAAAACAAGAGATATATAAAATTTTATGCTCCGGGTATAAGCATCATTCGGTTTTCGTCAACCGTTTCCGATATTCCGTCATTTTCCTGCATGATTGCTTCAACCGTTGTGTTATATCTTCTGGCTATATTCCAGAGGCTTTCGCCTTTTTCGCAGAAATAAATCGTCAGCGCGCAGCTCTTTTCGTGCTTCTCGCTTCCTTCGGAAATCTCAATGGAGCTGATGTATTTTTTCATGCAGCTTGACAGCACAATTCCCGAAACGGCAATTTCGGATTTAAGCTCAAGGCGGCTGTCGCCCGTCACGGCGCATGAGCATGCCACAACCTGCGCCGAACCGTGGCAGACAATTCTGTCGGCATTTTCTCTGAGCTTAAATGAACAGTCAAAATCAACGGGCTTTTGAACCATTCCTATCTGACCCTCGGAATCTCTGTAAACTACATTTGCCTGATATGTTCCCGAGGC
Source organism: Acutalibacteraceae bacterium (assembly GCA_051881575.1). Classification (GTDB taxonomy): domain Bacteria; phylum Bacillota; class Clostridia; order Oscillospirales; family Acutalibacteraceae; genus CAG-177. Next base: position 2,261 of record JBJEQD010000026.1, read on the forward strand.
AACGCATTTATCGTCCTTTGAGCCGAAATTATATCGGATATCAGAGCACCAAACTGCAAGAACGCAGTCAACAGTTACGCCGATGCTTTCAAAAACGACCTTATTTGTGAAAGTGGAATTAAAGCTGTCGTTTAGGCGAAGAACCTCCATGCTTTTGCTGACATTTTTAACATCATAATCGGTTGAGTATGCGTCGGAAATGAGCGAAATCGGCGCTTCATTAAAAACAATCATAAAGGCGCTTATTCTCACGCTCAAATCAATAAGGCGCATTTCTCCCGAGGAATCCGCTTTCGGAACGGTTTCGCATGAGCTGACGCAAAGCCTCAGACCGCTAACGCCCGTTTCGTCAATTCCGTCAAGCTCGACAATCTGACTTATCGGCATTGAATGCTCAACGCTCTCGATTGCGCCGCTGTCTTCGCCGATATAATAAATCTTGACATTGCAGTTGCCTTTAACAAGAGCTTTGTTATTGATTATTTTAATATCATCGGCAATTGCGCAGGGCGAAACGCTGATAATCTGAGCGGCGGGATGCTTATCGGAGCCGAGCTCAATGACCTCGCTCATTGAAAAAGCTCTTTCGCACACTCCCGTCAAGGCGGCAAAATCAAAGTCCTCTTTCATGGTCTGAATTCCCGCTCCGTCAGCTGAACAGAGAACATTTTCCTCTCTTTTTTTGACGGCTTTAAAAATAAATGTCATCATCGCCCTGACATCTATTCTTCTCGGATTCACGGCTCTGCAGTTAACATAATCCGTGTTAACGAATACGCTCACGGCGGAATCCGAGGTTATCCTGTCGGATTCAACGAATTTCTGAAGCGGATAGCTCTGCTCATATGCGGCGGGCTTGCCGTTTTCGCTGACATAAAGAAGCCTGACTACTGCATTCACATCAGCGGTCACTCTGCCTGAAGCGTTCTGAACGGATACCACATTCGGAACAACGGTGCATTTGAGAATTCTCTGAATCTCCGGGCAATAATCAGGCAGGTTTATATCTGCATCGAGTGATTGCTCGGCTGTTGTTTCACAAACCGTTTCGCAAAAGCCGAGTCTTCGGGTGTCATTGTTGAAATTCATACGGTTTCCCCCTGTTTTGTTTTTCATCACAATATATTCAACCCATGTCCACAATATGACTTTAAGGCTTTTTTTCAAAAAAAAGTGAAATTTTCCTATTTTTACCCAAATTTTTTAAAAATATATATTTACTTTTAAAAAACTTTATATTATAATATGCTTGTATAAAACAATGAAAGGAGCAGCACCATGCCCGAATTTACTTATGAAATTGTTGAATCCGTAGCGGTACTTTCCGAAAATCCCAAAGGATGGACCAAAGAGCTTAACCTTATCAGCTGGAACGGCAGAGACCCGAAATACGATATCCGTGAATGGGCTCCCGACCATGAGAAAATGGGTAAAGGCGTTACCCTGAGCAAGGAAGAAATGGCAGCTCTCAAAGAAGCTGTTGAAAAGCTTTAATCCGAGCTTTTCTTATTAACAATCGATATCAGAAAACTGCTTGCATCGGTTTTTCCGTTGCAAGCAGTTTTTTGTTATCTTGGAATTTTCACTTTTGATTTTTCAGGCTTTCGGCAAGTCTGTCGGTATCTGACAGCCTGATTCTTTTTGAAGCAACATAAGTCTTGAGACCTCCGTCGGAGTTCTTTTCGCCGAAAGCTCCGTAGGTCGAGGTAACTATTGTTCCGTCAGGCAAAACAACATTGCCGCAATAGCCCGTATCTGCCTCGGCAATTATATCGGGCTTAGTCTGACCCTTTTGGTAGGTGTGGGCAAGCTTGATTCTGTATTGCCCCTCTCTGCCGTTTTTGAGGTCATCATATGTTCCGACCCATGCAATCCAGCCCTCGCTGAACCAAATTTTTGTTTTGTCATCAAACAAACGGCGAATTTTTTCTTTGCCTCTTTCAATTGAACGGAATGTGATAAAAAGCCTGCCGTCAGCGGTATAATCCGCCTTATGCCTCTCGCCGTTTAATGCGCTCGGCGCAAAAACGGGTTCAGACCATGTTTTGCCCTCGTCATTTGAAAAGGAGATAAGAGAATTATAGTTTTTGTTGTTGCTTCGGGCAATAAGGCAAAGCTCATCGCCATTGCCCCGGTCGGAGCGGATAACCTCAATCTCGCACATATTTGCTTTCTTTTCAATTTCTCTGTGATTTGCAAAATACGGCTCGGGAGTGCTCCAGACTGGCTTGCCGCCGTCAAAGGACAGAACGGTTTTGTAATTGACAAAATCGTTGTCATGGAAAAAGCCCATCCATTTGTCAACAAATTTGCCGTTTTCTTTAAGCCTTGTCAGAGAAGCCAATGCCACAATGGGAATAACCGTAAAATCGTCTTTTTTTGAAAAACAGAGTTCAAATTCCGTCCAGCTTTTGCCCTCATCATCGGAAAGCGAAAAATTGAAGCCGCCTGTCGAACCTTTTCCGTCATGCCAATCGGGATTTCCCGATATCAGAAGAATTTTATCGGGCGTTCCGTCTGAAAATTCAAGGCGGTAAACCGTCGGAGTTTCTCTTGAAGTTTCCCAGCTTTCGGGCTGATTTTCAATCTTGCCGGGGTAAGTGACGCCGCCGTCAAAGCTGATTCTGCTTCTGATTGCGCCCTTGCCGTGACCCGAGGGGTACACATCAAGAATACTGCCGTCTTTGAGCAGAATTGCATCGGGATGGCCGAGATAATCAAGCTCATCATCGACAACAGAAAGCTCATAAAGATATTTTAATTCTTCGGGGGTATTATCAGGCTCAACATCAAGGCGTACAAGCGGAATCGAATATTCCCCCGCTCCGTTTGAGAATGCCGAAAATAATTTACACATCTTATCTTGTCTCCACTTTGAATACTCTTACACCGTGAGCGGGAACGCTCGCTTCGATTCTGTCATCAACGATGACGCTCTCGCCGCTCCAAAGGTCTTTGACAACATATTCCTTTGCAAAAGGCGTTGAAATAAACGGTCTGCAAACGATATCTCTGATTGAATGACCGATTCTTGACGGACTGCCCGCCTTATTGAAGAAGCAGACGGCAAATGAACCGTCGCTGAGAGGCTTGACAAGCACATCTTCCGCACCGTTGGTTTTGATTCTGCGGCATTGAACGCCGAGAGAATCCTGGTCAACCGCTATAAGCTCTTTATTTGAAACAATCTGATAGGTCGTGTTCTCTTCATCAACCGTGCCGTCGGGCTTAATAAAGCTTCTGATATCGTTGCCGAGAATCAGCGGAGATGCCATCATGCACCAAAGAGAAAAATGCGATTTATTTTCTTCATACGAAAGATTTCCGTTGCCGACCTCAAGCATATCGGGGTCGTTCCAGCCGCCGATGCCTGCATATTTATAAAGCAGAACATTGAATTCATAAATTCCGACAACCGACTGCCACATCGGCTTAATATCGGGGGTTACACGCCAAAGGTTGCCTGCGCCTCTGCCCCAGCGCCACGGGAAGCTTCTGCCCCATTCGCAGATAGAATAAACAATCGGTTTTTCGGGACAGCCGTTTTTCTCGGCGTACTCCTTGGTCGCTCTTTTAAGCTCTGCGCCCATATTCGTGAACTGAATTGCGGCGCTGTCTTTCTTTGAAGCCACGGGATTATATATTTTAACCGTGTTTACGCCTGATTTAAGATTAATCTTGACCTGATGTCTGCCGTCAGCCGTATAAGACTTTGTTGAGGGCAGAGTGGTTCTGTAAAGGTCGGTGCCGTTAACGAGAATTTCGCAATATTTATCGCAGTTATATTTTTTCTTTATGCAAAGTGTGAGAATGTATTCTCCGTCCTTGTCAACTTCAACGCTGTCAAATGTGCATGCTCCTGCGTTTGCCGAAAGACCCGTGATATATTTTCCGCTTTCAAGCTTAGCGTCATATGCGATTTTTGCGCCGCCTGAGAGAACGGCATCATCGGCGCCGTAAACTGTCTCTTTGCCGTCTTCAATACGGTAGACGGAAATTTTCTCAATATCGGGAGCTTTTGACGGAATGGGAACATTGTGGCCGAAATCATATTTGAAATATTCAACGCCCCATTCGGCGAATGTGTCTGCGTCTATTGCTTCATAGCCGAGGCTTGCGGGCAAATCCTCGCAGGTCAGCGTGCCGTTGGAGGAATAAATACCGAGTTTCAAGCCGAGAGCGTTGACCCGCTCGGCAAGCTTCTTGATTCCGCTCGGGAAAGTGACAAAATCAGTCTGAAGCTTTCCGTTTTCATCCCTTAATGATGACTGCCAGCAGTCGTCAATGTTGAGATAAACATAACCGCAGTCGGCAAGGCCGCTCTTCTTCAGAGCTTCGCCCATTTCATAGATAAGGTCTTCATTAATCTTGTTGCGGAAAAGATTCCAGCTTGACCAGCCCATCGGCGGAGTCAGCGCAGCCGAATTGTCATACTTAGAATCCGCTGAGTAATTAAGCTTCAGAGAATTAATGGCTTTCTTTGCGGCATCGGCAACCGAACCGTCACTGTCATTGATTATTTTTACCGCTGCGGCGGCTGCGCCCGCAAAAATCGCAGTTTTTAACAGTTTACCCATAAAAACATTTCCTTTCTCGATTTTTTATTTCTCAATCAATTGCTTTTGAGCAACGGAATATAATAAGTGAAGCCGTCGAAATTGCTGTCCTTTGAAAAAGAATCCGGATTTATCGTCTCGGTATTATAAACGGTTATTTCCTGAAGCTGATAGACGGGAAGCTCAATCGCCTGCTCCATGATAAGCTCGCTGAGCTGCAATGTCATCTGCGCCTTATCGGAAAAGCCGACTGCCTTGCGGATTCCCTCCGTCAAGGAATTAATCTCGGGAGTGTTGACTCCGGTTTTGTTGAGCTTTCCGCTGCTGTTATAATAATCGTATTTGTCGCAGGTTGCTCCGTCATATACATTTTCAAGCCAGACATCGGCCTGACCGGATATTATTGCGCTCTCAAGCCCCTGCTCATCAACAAGCACAATATTAAGAGTTATTCCGTTTGAAGCAAGAATATCTTTGTAAGCCGTCAGCGCAATATAGCCGAAATCGTCCTGAGAGCCGCTGTAATAGGCAAAAAGCTCATTAAGCTCCGAACCGCTCATCTTGCTGTAAGCCGTGAACGCCTCCTCGCTGTAATAAGGCTCCGTAACCGACGAGGGATATTCTTCAAACCTGACGCTTATCGGGCGAAGCGGTCTTGTGTAATAAGAGCCGATTTTCGCCTCAACGGCGCTGTTGACAGAGCCGAGGCACATAAGCGCCTTTCGGGCAGACGGGCTGAGGCTTCTTGTGTTGAAGAAAAGAGAAGCGTAATAATCGCAGTTTGTAATGAAATACTGAACCGATTTGTTTGAAAGCGAATTAACAGCGTTTGATGAAGCAAGGGTCTTGACAACATCAACCTTGCCTGAAAGCACGCTTTCAATCGGATCATCGCCGTCAGCGGAAAGATCAATGAATTTCAGGCTTGTGAAATCGGAGCTTCCACCGTAATATTCGTTTTCAGACATTAAAACAGAGCTTTCGTCGCTGTCGGCAATAACATAAGGGCCTGAGCATACGGTATATCCGCTGAGCTCCTTGACCTTTTCCGCCGAGCCTTTTATGTATTCGGCAGAATAATAATTCTTTGAAACAAGAGGAACATTCAATTCCGAAACAGCGTTGATGTTGCGGGAATTGAAAAGAACCGTGCAGGTGTAATCATTGACTTTTTTAATGCCCTCTATTGATTCAACATCCGCTCCGTTATCGTAATTCCCCTTGACATAGCTCGTGTAAAGCTGTTCTCTGTACCAGCTTTCGGGATTGTAAGCAAGCGGATTATTCTCCGCCTCAACCCTTGCGGCAAGCTTCAGCGCCGCCTCATCGGACGGAGACGAGCCGAGCTTTGAAAGCTCCGAATCGTAGCCGAGCTTTGAAATATATTCACGCCATGTTGAGCCTGACGGAGAAGCGCTTTCAAGACCTCCGCTCATCTTGCCTTCAAGCCTTGTTGCAACAAGATAATCAATATAATCCTCTTTGCCGATGGTCGTAACGGTGAACTTTTCGCTGATTGTGTTTTCAATTGCCGCAATCGACTTGCGGTAATCCTTATCGTCAAAATAATATTCCTTCAGACCGACGATATCGTTGAGATACCAGTTTTTATATTTGCCGTCATAGCTTGCGTCGGCAATGAAATGGTAGAAAAAGATAACATCGTCAATTGTTATGTTCGTTCCGTCCGAAAAATACATATCGTCTTTGATTGAAACGGTGTATTTAACCTGAGAATCTCCGACAAACTCATATGAAATTCCGCCGCTGTAGTTAACAAGCTTATTATCGGAGCTCCGTCTTTGGATTGGGCGGAACATCTGAGCAACGATTTCGCAGTCCGCTTCGCTCTCGGCATAAAAAGGATTGAATTTTCCCTCTATCCCCTCAACTCCGACTTTCAGCTCGCTGCCGCCGAGCGAAAGCTTGCCGACGCTCTTGCAGGCGGGCAGAATCAGTAGCACGCCGCAAAGCAACAGAGCAATCAAGCGTTTTATATTTTTCATATGAGAATTAACTCCTTTTTTATATACTATACATAGACTATTTTATCACACAGGAACTCAGGTTGCAATAATTTTTTAATATCCTACAAAATATTTAACATTATAATATAATATTTATTGCAATTTATATAATCATCTGATATTATTGAATTAATTTACAGGCAGAGGTGAAGAATAACGCCGTTATTCTTCCGACTGTCGGCGAAAGGAGATATTCAATGCATACAATAAAACCCCGTGTACTGAACGACATGCATATGCAGCTCAAAAAATACTGCATTCTGAAAAAGAAGCCTGTTTCCGAATGGGAATACACCAAAGGCGTTTTCTTAGGTGAGGACGGCTATAAATACGACGATTTCAAAAGCGTAATTCATCCCGGAGACATCTGGAACGCTTCATACGATTCGGCTCACTTCTTTAAAGCGAGCGTAACCGTTCCCGAGGAAATGGACGGCTGTGAAATCAGAGCCGAGCTTCCCGTCGGCGGTGAGGCTCTCGTCAGATGCAACGGAAAGCTTGTTGCGGGCACTACCTACCGTGATTCCCTGCCCGACAGAACTCAGGTTTTGCTCGGAGTTTACAAAGCGGGCGATGTGCTGAATTTTGAAATTGAAGCAACGGTTGACAGTTCCCACTTCTGCGACCCTGCAATGGACGGCGCAGAATACGACGAATGCCGTTTCGGAAACACCTATCTTTTCGTTAATGACAAGGAATGCGAAGGTTATTATCTTGACCTTGAGGTTGCCTTTGACGCACTTGAATACATAACCGACGAGCATATCAAAAGCAAGGTTTATGCCGCCGTTGACGACAGCCTGCATATGGTTGATTTTGATTTTGACGAAAGCAGAGTTCGTGAATCAATAGCCGGGGCAAGAAAATACTATCTCGGCAAAATAGCTTCAATCAATTGGACCGCTCAGAGCAAGGTTATGCTGACGGGTCACAGCCACATCGATGTTGCATGGCTTTGGAGAATTCAGGAGAGCATCAGAAAGAGCGCAAGAACCTTTACGAATGTTACTTCGCTCATGGACAGCTACCCCGAAATGACCTTCGGTCAGAGCCAGGCAGTTCTCTACGACATGGTTAAAAGGCATTATCCCGACCTTTACGAAAAAATCAAAGAAAAGGTTGCGGCAGGTCAATGGGATATCTGTGGCAATGTCTGGGTTGAGGCTGATACCAACATTGCTTCGGGCGAAGCTCTTATAAGACAGGTGCTTTACGGCACGGAGTTTTTCAAAAAAGAATTCGGCAAGGTTTCAAAAACCTATTGGCTGCCCGACTGCTTCGGCTTCACATGGGCGCTTCCGCAGATTATCAAGGGCTGCGGAATGGAGAATTTCATAACCTCAAAGCTCAGCTATAACGACACAAACAAATTCCCCCATAACATGTTTATCTGGCAGGGCAACAACGGCGACAAGGTTTATGCTCACCTTATGCGCCCGTCATACAATTGCAGCTACTCCGTCGGCGAAATTATGACCGCCGACAACGAATGCAACAACAAAAACGAGCTTAACACCGCCATGAGCATGTACGGCTACGGAGACGGCGGCGGAGGACCGACCCGCAACATGCTTGAAAGAGGCAGAAGGCTTCGCAATTTCCCGGGTCTGCCCGAAACCGAAATCGGTCTTGTTGACGATTTCTTTAACACTCTCCACGGTCACGAAAGCGAGCTGCCCTTCTGGAACGGCGAAATGTTCTATGAAAACCACAGAGGAACATACACAAGCCAGGCTTTTGTTAAAAAGAACAACCGCAAGGGTGAATTTCTTTTCACAAGAGCGGAAATGCTCAGCGTTTTTGCTGAAAAGCTCCTCGGAAAAGAATATCCCAAGGATGAGATTGAAAAGGGCTGGCGCATTCTCATGACCAACCAGTTCCACGATATTCTCCCCGGCTCGTCAATTCACGCAGTTTTTGAGGACTGCCGCAGAGATTATGCCGTTATGAACAAAATCGGCAACGCAGTCAAAGATAATGCAATTACTGCACTATACGGCGCTGTTAAAGCCGAAAAAGGCACGGTTTCCGTTTGGAATCTCACCGCCTGCGACAGCAGAGAGCCCGTTACCGTTGAGGGAATTGAAAGCGAATGCTATCCCGTTGACAAGGCAGGCAATCCCCTGCCCTCGGCTTATGATAACGGCGTTCTGACATTCATTCCCGACTGCCTCAGACAGATGAGCTGCACCGTCTTTGAGCTGAAATCAGGCAAAAATCCGCTTGAAAGCGTTAAAGCAGAAAAAGGCATTCTTGAAAACGGCAAGCTAAAAGTTGAATTTGACGAAGACGGCATTATCACAAGCATTTTTGATAAAGTCAACTGCCGTGAAAGCCTTGACGGCAGAGGAAACATTCTCACGGTTTCTCTTGATAAATGCGTTCACGAAACCGCATGGAATCTTGAACTGAACTATCAGAAAAAGATGTGGGAGCTCAGAGAAGCCGAGAGCATTGAGGTTATCGCTTCCGATGCTCTCAAAGGCGTTATCAGAATCAAGCGCCGTTTCAACAAGTCTCTCATTACTCAGGATATTATCCTCTATGCAGACAGCGGAAAGCTTGTTTTTGACACAGAGGTTGACTGGCACGAGAGCGACAAGGTTCTTAAAGCGGGCTTTGATGTTGCCGCAATTGATACAGATGCAACCTATGAAATCGCTCACGGCGCAATCAAACGCCCGACCCATTGGAACACAAGCTTTGACCTCACTAAGTTTGAGGTTGCGGCTCACAAATGGGCTGACCTTTCAGAGGGCGATTACGGTTGCAGCATTCTCAATGACTGCAAATACGGCTATGACATTCACAACAGCCACATGAGAATAACCCTTTTGCGTGCGCCGACCTGCCCCGACCGCACGGGCGACCACGGAATCAACACCTTCAAATACGCATTCTTCCCCCATGCGGGCGATTGGAGAACCGCAACCGTTCAGGAAGCTCTTGCGTTCAATGTTCCTCCCGTTGCCGCTCTCAACTCTCAGAGCATTGACGGAGTTATCGAATCGGGCAAATCTCTTGTTTCTCTCAGCAGAAAAGATGTTGTCATTGATGCGATTAAACAGGCTCAGGACGGCAGAGGATATATCGTCAGAGTTGTTGAGCAGGAGCAGAAACGAGGCAAGGTCAAGCTTGACTGGAGCTTCGGCTTTGAAAAGGTTATCGAGTGCAACATGATTGAGGATGACAAAGCGGAAATTGCCGAAAACGGCACAAGCTTTGAATTCGATATCAAGCCCTTTGAAGTCAAGACATTCAGAATCATCTGATTTCTGTTATATGAATCAAACAACGCCGCCGGTTTTCAGCAAACCGGCGGCGTTCCGTTATGGAATCAACCACAAGTTATACTTGTGGGAAACGAAAAAGCGGAAGCGTCCATTGTAGAAAAAAAGACCTCCTTTGATATAATAGAAAATGCAACACCAACTGCAAAATCAAAAAATCAAAGGAGGTCGAATAATTGTGGATGAAAGTAGTTTATCACACACAAGATGGAAGTGTCAATATCACATAGTACTTGTACCAAAGTACCGAAGGAAAGTGGTATACGGGAAATTAAGAAAAGATATAGGAGCAATATTGAGGCGGCTATGCGATTACAAACATGTAGAAATAATAGAAGCGCATGCAATGCCGGACCACATACATATGCTGTTGTCGATACCGCCAAGTATATGTGTATCGGAGTTTAT
>JBJEQD010000027.1:0-2939 GCA_051881575.1 Acutalibacteraceae bacterium
TACAGACCCGACGATTTTTACGAAAAGAACGGCTGCACCTGCCTTTTCGGCGAAACCGCAGTAAAAATCGATAAAGACAAAAAAACGGTTCTGCTTGAAAGCGGCAAAGAGGTTGAATACGACAGGCTTCTTGTTGCAACGGGTTCTTCGCCGTTCGTTCCGCCCATTAAAGGGCTTGAAAAAGTCAATAAAAAGTTCACTTTTATGAGCCTTGACGATGCACTTGCGCTTGAAACCGAGCTTGGGAGCGACAAAAAGGTTCTGATTGTCGGTGCAGGTCTTATCGGCCTTAAATGCGCCGAGGGAATCAAAGACAGAGTAGGCGAAATCACCGTTATTGACCTTAGCGAAAGGGTTCTTTCAAGCATTCTCGATTCCGAGGGTTCGGAAAGGGTCAAAAAGCATCTTGAATCCGAAGGATTAAAATTAATTCTCGGCCACACCGTTTCGGAGTTTGACGAAAGCTCCGCAGTAACCGACAGCGGTGAAAAGATTGATTTTGATATTCTTGTTCTTGCTCTCGGCGTTCGCCCCAACACCTCCCTGCTGACCGAAATCGGCGCACAGGCGGGCAGAGGCATCAAGACCGCCGATTCAATGGAGACAAGCATTAACGGCATATACTGCGCAGGCGACTGCTGCGAAAGCCATGATGTTTCAAGCGGTCAGGACAGAATTCTTGCCCTGCTCCCCAACGCCTACCGTCAGGGTGAAATTGCGGGAATCAACATGGCGGGCGGAAACGCCGAATTTGACAGAGCTATTCCGATGAACGCTATCGGATTTTTCGGGCTTCACATTATCACGGCAGGCACATATGACGGCGAAGCTTTTGAGAAATCGGACGAAAAGAGCTATAAAAAGCTTTTCTGCAAAGACGGCTATCTTGTCGGCTACATAATGGTCGGCAATGTTGAAAAGGCGGGCATTTATACCTCGCTGATTCAGAACAGAATACCGCTCTCGGACATTGATTTCGGCCTTATCTTTGAAAAGCCGTCGCTAATGGCGTTCTCCCGTAAATACAGAAACGAAAAGCTCGGAGGTAGAAGCCAATGATTCATATAGACGCAAACGGCAAGGATTTTAAGGAGCTCAACGAGCTTATCAGAGGCTCAGACGAGTTTACGGTTGACAATTGCCTCGGTCAGCGCTTCATTGCAAGCGGAATGAGCGGCAAAAATATAACCATAAACGGCGTTCCCGGCAACGCCCTCGGCTCTTATCTTAACGGCGCTGAAATTACCGTTAACGGCAACGCTCAGGACGCCGCAGGCGACACAATGAATGACGGAAAAATCATCATTCACGGCAATGTCGGCGATGCGGCAGGCTATGCGATGAGAGGCGGAGAAATCTATGTTGAGGGCAACGCAGGCTACCGTGCGGGAATCCATATGAAAGCTTACAAAGAGAAGCTTCCCGTTATGGTCATCGGCGGAGTTTGCGGAAGCTTTCTCGGAGAATACCAGGCGGGCGGTCTGATAATCGTTCTAGGCAGGAATCCCGGTTCTGCTCCGATAGTCAGCAACTTCTGCGGAACAGGAATGCACGGCGGAAAGATTTTTCTCAGATGCGATGAAATAAACTTCAATCTTCCGAAGCAGGTCAAAACCCGCAGGGCAGAGCCCGAAGATCTTGAAGAAATCAAGCCTTACATTGATAATTATTGCAAATATTTCGGCTGTGACAGCTCGGAAATCCTTGCGGAGAACTTCTTCATTCTTTCTCCCGACAGCGGAAATCCGTATAAACAGCTTTATGTTCAGAATTAAAAATTGTGTGTGTTAATTATGCAGAACAATCTGCATAAGGTAGTTCCGATTTAACCGGGAACTGCAATTAGGAGGAATTCTTGTGAAAAAAGGTTATCTTGTTTTGGCAAACGGTAAAATCTATGAAGGAAAGCTGTTCGGCGCAGAGTGCGACACCCTCGGCGAGCTTGTTTTCACAACGGGTATGTGCGGCTACATCGAAACGCTGACCGACCCGAGCTACTGCGGACAGATTGTCATGCAGACCTTCCCCGCTATCGGAAATTACGGAATAATCGAGGACGATTTTGAGGGCGAATGTGCCGTCAAGGGCTATGTTGTCCGTGAATGGTGCGAGCATCCCTCGAATTTCAGAAGTCAGTATGATGTTGACAAATTTCTCAAAGACCGTGGAATCTGCGGCATCTGCGGAGTTCCGACAAGAGAGATCACAAGAATTATCAGAGAAGAAGGCGTTATGAACGCCGCCATCTGCTCCAAGGTTCCCGAAAGCCTTGAAGAAATCTTCGGCTATTCGGTTAAAGGAACGGTTGAAGAAGTCAGCCGTGAAAAAGAGGTTTTCCCCGCAATCGGCAAAGAGCTTCACAAGGTTACACTTATTGATTACGGCGCAAAGCAGAATATCGTCCGTGAGCTTCAGAAAAGGGGCTGCACGGTAACGAAAGTTCCCTACGACACAACGGCTGAAGCGATTCTTGCCGAAAAGCCTGACGGAATAATGCTTTCAAACGGTCCCGGCGACCCGTCGGACAATGTCGGCTGTATTGAAGAAATCAGAAAACTTATGGGCAAGGTTCCCATTTTCGGCATATGCCTTGGTCATCAGCTCATGGCTCTTGCAAACGGCGGCAAGACCGTTAAGCTCAAATACGGCCACAGGGGCTGCAATCAGCCCGTCAAGGATGTCAAGGGCACGAGAACCTATATCACCAGCCAGAACCACGGCTACGCAGTTGTCAGCGAAAGCCTTGAGGGCAAGGGCGAGGTTCGCTATATCAACGCCAACGACGGCACCTGCGAGGGCATTGACTATCCCGGTCAGAATGCTTTCTCGGTTCAGTTCCACCCCGAGGCCTGCTCAGGTCCGCTTGACACGGAATTTCTTTTTGACAGATTCATTGAAATGATGTAATACTCCATAAAAGCAAAGTCTCCCGAACGGAC
>JBJEQD010000028.1:0-12491 GCA_051881575.1 Acutalibacteraceae bacterium
TCCGAGATTGGACGACGCGCGACGGCACCATAATTCAAGCAGTTCGGAGTCGGCATTTTTGATTCCCTGAGCAACATTCGACCACATGACGGGAACAACCATGAGAAAGGCAATAACAATCGGGATTCCGCTTCGTTTGACCCAGACAAGCAGAAGTATGATAAACGAAGCAACGGGAGTGGTTTTGACCGTCAGCAGCAGGGGGCTGAGAAATTCATAGAGCGGCTTTGAAAAGGCGGTCAATGCTCCGAGCAAAGAGCCTGCCGCAACGCCGAGCAGACAGCCGAGGCTGATTCTGCCGAGCGAAAACAACGCCGATTTCCAGAAATCCGCCGTTCCCGCAAGCTCAAAAAGCCGTGAGGCGACCGACACGGGCGACGGAAAAAGAAATTCGCTGTCAACAATTACCGACAAAAGCCACCAAAGCAGGAGCCATAATAGAATGACTCCTGCTTTAATCAGTATCTTTTTTGCTTTTGAATTATGCGCCATAGTAGATATTGTCATCGGGGATTTCGCCGCCGACCGATGCGGGATTTGCTTCAAAGAGAATGCCGAACATGGCTTTTACCATCTCTTTCATTTCAGCGCCCCTGATGAAAACAATGTTGCATCCGGGCAGGGTTGCCCTTGCAAGCTCTGCAGATTCAAAATAACCGTTGTCTGCAAGGAAAAACGCTGCGTAATCGGGCTTGACATTGAGGAAGTTCGCCGAAACCTCATTGAACGAAAGGAATTCTTCGATTATTTCGGGATTCTGCTTGATATATTCGGTTCTCGCAACAACAACGCCCTGAGCAAGCTGAGTGTCGCAGACCTTATCCCATTCGGCAGTCAGGTCGAGAGCTTCTCTGTAATTTTCGTTGCCCGCAAGCACCTTTGTTGCAAAAGGCTCGGGAAGAATGCAGATATCCGCCTTGCCCTCAATTGCAAGGGTTGCAAGCTCGTTGTGAGCGGTTTTATACTGAATATCGATATCCTTTTCGGGGTCGATTCCGTTCTTTGAAAGAATATAATTGACGATATATTCGGGAGTTGAGCCCTGACCCGTTGAATAAACGGTTTTGCCTTTCAGGTCGGCAATGCTCTTGATTGAATCGCCTTTTTCAAGAACATGAAGAACGCCGAGGGTGTTGATGGCAAGAATCTGAATGCCGCCGTTTGTCTTTTTATAAAGATTCGCCGCAAGATTTATCGGCAGGGCGGCAATATCAACCTCATCCTTAGTCAGCAGGGGAACAATCTCCTGAGGGTCGGAGAAATATTCAACATCGTATGCGTAGGTCTTATCAACCGCAATCTTTGCAAGGCCGAGACCCGTCGGGCCGTTGAGCGCCGCAACCTTGGTTTTGACCTCACGGACATAGTCGGTCGTTGAGGGAACGGTTGCCTCGGTTGTCTCCCCGCCGTCCTTGCCGCCGCAAGCCGCAAAGGATAAAAGCATCATCAAAGCAAGCAGAGCCGCCGCAAATCTTTTTATTGATTTCATTTTATAAACCTCTTTTCGGTTTTTATAATTCGATTATATTAATCGGGTCAATCGTTTTTTCATTCATTTGAAAGATCCGTCGGCACGATAAAAGAAACGGAAAAAGTGAGACTGCCGGGGATATAGGCGACGCTCAGAGCTCTTTGGTTATCCGTCAGATTTGTGCATTCGGAAACATAATTCTGCCCCTTGACTTCTTCCGATATATTATCGGTAACGGAAAATCCGTCTTTCTTCAGAAGCTCTATGAACTCCCGATATTCGGTTTCGCTGATATCCGTAATGTTGACACAGCAGATTTTATGCTCCTCATCAATCGAAGCCCATGCAACCTTGCCGGCAGGAACGGGCAGACCGTCCGTATATTTATTGACGGGCCATACGCCCTCTTCAAGCATTGTTACGCTCATGGATTCTTGGACGGTGGTTGCTATATCGGTATCGGAGTTAATCGGTTTTTGACCGGAACATGAAGCCAATAAAATAATCATAACCGCAAGCAGAGCCGCCGCAAATCTTTTTATTGATTTCATTTTATAAACCTCTTTTCGGTTTCGTATTTTAAACGATACATCTATTTAATTATACATTTATTATTGCCCGTTGTCAATGCTTTGCGGCACGGCTTCTCCGCTTTCGGCGGGAGCCGTTTCATCCGGGGCGGATTCTTCGCCCGAAACCGCCTTTTTCAGCAAGTCATTGAGATGCTCCGCAATCACATCGTCGGCAGCTTTCTGAATCAGATAATATCTCTTTGAATATTTATCCTTGACGGCTGTGATTTTTCCGTCCTTGTCAACGGTCATTTTCATCGGCTTTGAGAGAGAATAAAATTCTCCGCAGCCCTCAAAGGCATACTGCACCGCAGTCAGATCCCAGCTTTCACGCAGATAAGGCGGCTCTTTTTTGCCGAGATAAAGCCTGTAGCTGTCAAAAACGGGGTTGTCCTCCTTCGGCTTCTCCGTAAAGCCCGTCATAACCTTGTCGCCTATCTCAAAGCCCGAAAAAACAATGACATTTCTGAACTTTTCAAGAACCGTTGACGCCGCTTCGGGGTCACATTCGATGTTGAATTCCTTTCCCGACGGGAATTTTCCCGCCATGGCGACAATCGAATTGACCTTTGAATTGAAAAGCTTCGGCTCTTTTTCGAGAATTTCGGCAATATTCGTCAGCATACCCACAGAAATTACCGTTACGGAATTATCCTCCGCTTTTGAGAGCAGTTTTTTATAAAATTCCGACGCAGGCTCGGCGTTGACCGAGCTGTTGACAAAGCGGCAGTATTTTTTTGTGACGGGTTTATTGTATTTATCGTCATTTTTGAAAAGTTCAAAGCCGTCATGCTGACCGACTTTTATATCTTCAACTCCGCAGAATTCCGCAATCGCCCTTATCGCTCCGTTGCCGAAAGGATTTGAAGTACAGTTCGCTGCGCCGAGAAGCTTGACATCATATTTTTTCGCAAGATAATTCAGAATCGCAAATGCGCCCGCATCGTCGCAGTCGGGGCCCATGTCCGTGTCAAAAATCACATAGCGGCGGCTCTCCGAAAGCGGCTCATAGGGCGGCTTGCCGTAGTTTTCTTCTTTGCTTTTTGCCGAAAGAGCATATTTTATTATCCATGCGACAAGCGCAATCGGCAGAATTATTGCAAGAGCGGCGGCAATTTTCTGCATGGGAATATAATCGTAAATTCCGTCTCCGAGAACCGTGAAAAGAATAACTCTCGGAAGTATACCGCCAAGGGATATCGCAAAATAGGGCAGAAATCTCATTCTGACCGCTCCGAGCAGGAGGCTGACAATATCAATCGGAAAAACGGGCAGAAAACGGATAAGAAAAATTGCGGAGAGCTTGTTTTTGCCGTGAAGCTCAAGAATTTTATCGCCGTATTTGGTCTTTTCAAGCTTGTTTATAACATAAGGGCCGCCGAGAATTATTCCGAGAAGATAAGAAGCCGCAACCTCGATAATTATTCCCGCCGTGTTTATGAGCAAAGCCCAATGCATCGGGAACGCCATGCCGACCGCAATGTAAATCAGCGATGCGGGGATGACGAGAACGACGGATTTGAGCAGATAAATACCCAGAACCGTTCCGACGGCTGCCGCCGTGCTTGCGCTGCCCGAAATCAGCGCTCTGATATCCATGGTCTTGAAATAATCATATTTCCATATAATAACGGCAATAATAACAACCGAAAATATTATTCTTGCCGCAAGTCCGAGGGCGTGTGAGCCTCTCATCAGCTTTTCTTTCATTGCCTGACCTCCCGTGTTTTAACAACAATAAATATTACTCTTTTTTTGCGATTAAATCAAGTGTAACGAAAATAAAACTAAAACTAATTAATTTTTTTATAGACACGGCTTGATTTTTATGTTATTATTATGAGTAACTGCATAATACCCACAAACTCGGACGCTTGTCCGTTTTTAAGACAAATTATTTTATCTGACCGATGATTTTCGGGAAATTCCGATTTATTATTTTATCAGACCGGCAAAATCATCAAGGTTTCGCAGAGCCGATTCGGGCTTTACGGCGAAACCGACCGCCAGGGAGGGCTGAACAATGATGACAGCAAAAGAAAAAGTCCAGAGAGCCTCGGCTTCTGTTGCTTTCGACGGAATTTTTAAGTATATCAAAAAAAATCCGTCCGAAAACCTCGTTAAGCTGATTAACCTCTCTCAGAAGCTCATGGGCGGAGCATTTCCCGAAAAGAATTTTGACGCTTTCCGCAAAGCAGTTCAAGACCCCGAAAATGTCTGGAATAAATTCGCAATGAATATCATTAACGAATGTGACCCGGGAGTTATCAAAAAAATGCTTCTCGCTCTCGGCCTCGGCGCCGGAGTCAACGGCACAAAAGCCGTCAGAGAAAACAGAGAAAAATATAAATGCAACATTCCGTTTATTATTCTTTTTGACCCGACAAGCGCCTGCAACTATCACTGCAAGGGCTGTTGGTCAGCAGAATACGGCCACAAATCCAATCTTTCTCTTGACGAAATGAGAAGCATTGTCGATCAGGGAACAAAGCTCGGAACGCATTTCTATATGCTCACGGGCGGCGAACCCCTTGTTAAAAAAGACGAGATTCTCACCCTCTGCGCCGAGAACCCGAACTGCGCTTTTCTCGCTTACACCAACGCTTCGCTTATCGATCAGGCTTTCTGCGACAGAATGAAAGAGGTCGGCAACCTCTCGCTTGCTCTGAGCATCGAGGGAACTGAGGAAAGCAACGATTTCCGCAGAGGCGACGGCGCTTATTCAAAGACGATTGAAGCCATGGATTTGCTCAAGAAAAACGGCCTTTTCTTCGGCATCTCCGTTTGCTACACGAGCAAAAACATCCCCTCCGTCACAAGCGACGAATTTATCGACCTGATGATAGAAAAAGGCTCTCGCTTCGGGCTTTATTTCAACTATATGCCCGTCGGCAAAAATGCGGTTGTTGACCTCATTCCCTCGCCCGAGCAGAGAGTTCAGATGTATAAATGGCTCCGCAAGGTCAGAAATTCTCAGAGCGGCAAGCCCATGTTCGTCATGGATTTCCAGAACGACGCCGAATATGTCGGCGGCTGCATTGCGGGCGGCAGAAACTATTTCCACATCAACTCCGAGGGCGACATGGAGCCCTGCGTTTTCATTCATTTTTCGGATTCCAACATCAGAGAAAAAACTCTGCTTGAAGGTCTCAGAAGCCCGCTGTTCCAGGCTTATTGGCACAATCAGCCGTTCAACGACAATCATCTGCGCCCCTGCCCGATGCTTGAAAATCCGCAATGTCTGAGAAAAATTATCGCCGAAACCGGCGCAAAATCAACAGACCTGATTGAAACGGAGAGCGCAGAACAGCTCTGCTCAAAATGCGACCGCTTCGCCGCCGCATGGCAGCCCGTTGCGGATGAGCTTTGGAATTCAACAAAGCATCCCAACCCCAAAACGCAGTTCTACCGTGACACTCCCGAGGGAAAGGGCGAAAAAGCGGAAAAGCAGGATTGACAAAGCAAATTATAATGCTATAATTAAATCAGCGGAGATACTCTCCTAAATAATTCAGGGGTGCTGTCAAACGGCGGCTGAGATTATACCCTATAACCTGATCCCGATAATGCGGGCGTAGGTAGAGGCTCAAAAGTCTGACGCCCGGCGCAGGGATTTGCGCCGGGTTTTTCGTTTGACTGCCTCGCATCCCGAAAGGAAGAATGTTAAAATGACAGAAAAAATCAGCAAAAACCAGGCTCTTGCCGAAAGTGCGCTCATGGTTGCACTTTCTGTTGCGATATTCGCAATATCGGATTTCATGCCGTGGCCTTACGCCTACGGCGGCGGCTTCAGCCTTTTCGGCCAGGTTCCAGTTATCCTTGTTTCATACCGTCACGGCATCAAAAAAGGTCTTGCCGCAAGCACGGTTCTTGCTCTGTTTGAAATGATGATGGGCTACAAGAATTTCACCTATGTTGCAGGCCTTGCCGCTTATCTCGTTGTTGCTCTTGCGGATTACCTCATCGCTTTCGGCTGTCTCGGTCTCGGCGGAATGTTCAAGGGTAAATTCGGCGGCAATCAGTCGCTTGAACTTGCCGTCGGCGGCGCAGTAGTCTGCGTTATCCGCTTCATCTGCCACTTCATCAGCGGCGTTACCGTTTGGGGCGGCTACTGCCCCGAGGGCATGGCGGTTGCCGTCTATTCTCTTGTTTATAACGGCTCCTTTATGGCAATCGAGCTTGTTCTGACCGTTGTCGGTCTTATTGCCTGCGGCAAAATCTTCAAGCTTGATAAAAAGCGTGTTATCTGATTTTTAAAAATATAACAGGCTGCGTCAACACCGTCAGAACGGTTCGGCGCAGCCTGTTTTTCTTTTTTCCGTGGTCAACGGCAGACTTCGGAGAATGCTTTTATTTCTCCGCAGGCAATTTTATCGCCTGAATCGCCCGAGGGCTGAGTTGTGAAATCGTCCCTGCGGGCGTGGATAACAACATCCATGCCGATAACATCGCAGACCTTGAAGCGGCGGGTCATAAAAGCCGACCATGCGTCCGTTCCGTCGGCAAAAAGCGGCGGCATATCGCCTGCGTGCATCGGATGGGGAGCGTTCGTCGGATTATAGTGCTTGCCCGTCAGCGGGTCATGGATATGAGCGGCGAGAATGTTGCCGCAGCCGAGCTCTTTCGGCAGACCGCCGACGGAGAGCACAGCAAAAACGCCCGTATTGGTCTGATAAAGCATCATCGTGCCGCAAATTGAGGGATAATCCTGCATTCCGCAGATATGAGCAACCGCATTCGGATTGCTGCGTGAAAGAAAATCAAGAATCCTTTTTGAACGGCTGTGATAAGTAAACATGTTTTTCGCCCTTTCATAAATTATAGCTGTAATATAGTTTATGCAGAGAAAGGCGAAAATTTCGGAGACACACGGGATTATTCAAAAACGCCGTTCTGAAGTTATTATGTATGCAAAAAATATTTCCTGATAAAATTCGTCTATAATGCAATACTGTTCTTGTCGCAATGATTTTGTGAAAGCTTTTCAGGCTTAAAGCATAATCCCCAAAGTCACTTTCATAAAGGAAAATTGGTTATTATAGCAAAAATCCTTCGCAAAGCCCAAAATAATTTGACTTTTTGGCATTAATGTGCTATTATATAACAGAAAAATGTAACAAGTTATAAAAATCCTTCGTTAAGGGGTGACTTTATGCAAATCCGCAGAGACTATTATCTGGATAAACTTATAAAGAAAAAGCATAACGGTTTGATAAAAGTGATAACCGGCATCAGAAGATGCGGAAAATCATATCTGCTGAACACCCTTTTTTATCAGCATCTGCTTGAATGCGGTACAGATGAAGACCATATTATACGGTTTGCTTTTGATTCTGCAGACGACCTTTATCTTATCGGAGAGAACCTTATTGAAATGAACCGCCGAAAAAGAGGCGCTGACCCCGAAAAGTTTATGGCGTATATCCGTTCAAAAACTGCAGGGGAAGGGCAGTACTATCTCCTTTTGGATGAGGTGCAGATGTTAGAATGCTTCGAGGCAGTGCTGAACGGTTATCTCCGGAACGATAAGCTCGATGTGTTTGTAACCGGAAGCAATGCAAAATTTCTGTCAAAAGATATCATATCGGAGTTTGCAGGCCGTGGAGATGAAATCCATATGTATCCTCTCAGCTTTTCGGAATTTATGTCCGTATATGAAGGGGATAAATATGAGGGTTTGTCCGAATATATGCTTTACGGCGGAATACCGCTTGTTGTTCTTCAAAATGATATAAATGATAAATCCGCCTTGTTGGAAAGCCTTTTCAATGAAATATATATTCGGGATATACAGAGGCGAAACAGAATAAAAAATATGGGCGAATTTGAAGACTTGCTTAATATTCTTTCTTCTTCCATAGGCGGCCTTACCAATCCCGAAAAGCTCAAAAACACCTTCAGATCAGTAAAAAATTCAAAAATCACCGCAAATACGATAAAAAGATATATTGATTATCTCGAGGATTCATTTTTGATTGAAACCGCTCAAAGATATGACATTAAAGGAAAATCATATATTGAAACTCCTAAAAAATATTATTTCTCCGACCTCGGGCTGCGCAATGCCCGTATCAAATTCCGTCAGTTTGAACAAACCCATTCAATGGAAAATGTGATATATAATGAGCTTCGTATGCGTGGTTACAGCGTTGATGTCGGCGTTGTTCCGATAGTTGAGAAGGATAATAACGGAAAATTAAGCCACAAACAGCTTGAAGTCGATTTTGTCTGCAATCTTGGGTCTTCACGCTATTATATTCAATCGGCATATTCTTTGCCGGACGAAACGAAACGGATGCAGGAAATAAGGCCGTTCAGAAAAATCGATGACTCATTCAAGAAAATAGTTGTAACAAAAGATATCGTTCCGACGCATTATGATGAACATGGATTTTTAACCATGAATATTTATGATTTCCTGCTTAATCCTGACAGCATCGGAAAATAAATAACAAGGTTCATATTCTTAACGGGGTTGTCGTTTATTGACAGCCCCGTTTGTAATTCTTCAAAATTTTTCTTTACAAATCGCAAGTTTTGTTAGATAATATATAATGTATATGTTATAATGTGGGAAAGTGAGATGATAAAATGAAAGACAACGGCGCAGCTCCGCCGAAAGAGCCTGAGCAATCGTTTAATGACAAGGCGAAGAAGAATTTTTCGCTCCTAAAACGGGTTTTCCCATATCTGAAAAAGCATTTGCCGACCCTTGCGCTCGTCCTCTGCTGCACGGCAGTCACCGCCGCATGCGAAATAATCCTGCCGCTTATCGTGCGTGAGATTACCAACGCAGGCATTGAGGATATTGCTTCGCTGACGCTGAAAAGAATCGGTCTTATCTGCGGATTTTATGTTGCGCTCAGAGCGGTTTCGGCTTTCGCAGGCTACCTGCAATCCTACTTCGGGCATTCAATGGGCATAAAAATCGAAAACAAGATGAGAGAGGATATGTTTGACCATCTCCAGACCCTTTCGTTTTCGTTTTTTGACAACACCAAGGTCGGTCAGCTCATGAGCCGCATGACCTCGGATCTTTTCGATGTTGCCGAATGGGCGCATCACTTCCCCGAAATGGTTTTCACAACCGTTGTTAAATTCATTGCAAGCTTTTTCATTTTCGCTTCAATGGATATCCGCTTTGCGCTGGCGATTTTTATTATGCTTCCGTTTATGATAATCCTGACCAAGCGTTCAAGAAAGAAAATGAAAGACACCTTCCGCCAAAGCCGCCACCAGGTCGGCGAAATCAACGCAAGGCTTGAGGACAGCCTGCTCGGCGTTAGGGTTGTGCGTTCGTTCACCAACGAAGATGTTGAAAGAGAAAAAATGCTCCGTGGCTGCAACGAATATGTTGATATCAAAAAGAAAAGCTACAAATACATGTCTCAGTTTCATGCAACCGTTCAGCTCATAGACGGGCTTATGTATATCGCCGTTGTCGGCCTCGGCGCAGTATTCATGAAAATCGGCGTTACCACTCCGGGCGATTTTGCCGCAAGCCTGCTGCTTGTTTCAACCCTGCTTTCGTCAATCCGTTCAATCGTTGATTTCAGCGAGCAGTTCAGCCGAGGAATTACCGGCGTTGAGCGTTTCACGGAAATCATGGATGTTGAGCCTGAAATTACCGACTCCGAAAACGCCTGCGAAATTGACGATGTTCAGGGCGATATTGAGCTTCGTGATGTTTCGTTCAGCTATGTCAAGGGCGAAAAGGAAATTCTCAACAATCTCAGCCTACATATCAAAAAAGGCGAAAATATAGCCCTTGTCGGGCCGAGCGGCGGAGGAAAAACCACGCTCTGCAATCTTCTGCCCCGATTCTACGAAGCGGAGAGCGGCGAAATTCTGCTTGACGGAAAGAATATCAAAGATATCACCCTGCGCTCTCTGCGAAAAAACATCGGCGTTGTTGCTCAGGATGTTTACCTGTTTTCGGGAACGATTCGGGATAACCTGCTTTACGGCAAGGCTGACGCCACAGACGAAGAAATCATTGAAGCCGCAAAAAAGGCGGGCGCTCACGAATTCATTTCCGCCCTGCCCCACGGCTATGATACATACACGGGCGAAAGGGGCGTCAAGCTCTCGGGCGGTCAGAAGCAGAGAATTTCAATCGCAAGGGTATTCCTTAAAGACCCGCCGATTCTGCTTCTTGACGAGGCGACTTCAGCCCTCGATAACGAGAGCGAACGGCTTGTTCAGGAGTCGCTTGAACGCCTTGCGAAGGGCAGAACGACTCTAACCATCGCTCACCGCCTGACCACCATCCGCAATGCAGATGAAATAATCGTTCTGACCGAGGACGGCATCGCCGAGCACGGCTCACACGCCGAGCTTATGCAAGCGGGCGGCATCTACGCCAATATGTATAATATGTATTCCGTAATGTAAATAAAATAATATACGAAAGGACTTTTGAATTATGCTTAAAAATATCTCCCCCATTATTTCCCCCGAGCTTCTTAAAATACTTATGGAAATGGGTCACGGCGATGAAATCGTCATCGGCGACGGCAATTTCCCCGCCGCATCCGTTGCTCAGAGGCTTGTCCGCCTTGACGGCCACGGCGTTAACGAGATTCTTGAAGCCGTGCTGAAGCTCATGCCGCTTGACACCTATGTTGACGCTCCCGTTGCTCTCATGGATAACGGCGACCCCTCTGACACGCCGCCCATCTGGGAGGAATACAAAAAGACCGTAACCGCCGAGGAGGGCGACAAAAAATTTGAGCTTGTCGAGCGTTTTGACTTCTATGAGAGAGCAAAAAAGGCCTATGCGGTTATCGCAACGGGCGAAACAGCGATTTATGCCAACATAATTCTGAAAAAAGGCGTTGTTATTCAGTAAAAAGGAGAAAAAAGAATGGAAAAACGAGTTCTTGCCATTGATTTCGGCGCATCGAGCGGCAGAGCGATTCTCGGCACCTTTGACGGCGAAAAAATATCCCTTGAAGAAGTTCACCGATTTTCAAACGACCCCGTCAAGGTTGGCGACACGATGTATTGGGATGTTCTCCGACTTTTCTATAACATAAAACAGGGGCTTATCAAAGCCCGTGAAGCCGGCGGCTTCGACAGCGTCGGAATCGACACCTGGGGCGTTGATTTCGGGCTGATTGACAAATACGGATGTCTGCTTGAAAATCCCGTTCACTACCGTGACACAAGAACATCGGGTTTGATTGAAGAATGTGCCAAAACCGTTCCCAACAGCGAATTTTACGGCGCAACGGGCATTCAGTTCATGGAACTGAACACGGTTTATCAGCTCTATTCGCTGAAAAAATACCGCCCGCATATCCTTGAACGGGCTGACCGTCTGCTCTTTATGCCCGACCTTTTCGGCTATATGCTAACAGGCAAAATGACAACGGAATATTCGATAGCAACCACTTCTCAGATGATTGATATAAAAACAAAATCATGGGCAAACGGTCTGCTTGACCGACTCGGCATTCCCTCACGCCTGCTGGGCGAGGTTGTGCCGTCGGGCACTCCGCTCGGCAAAATCCGCAGCGACATCTGCGAGGAATGCGGCATCGACGGTGCAGAGGTTATCAGCGTTTGCGGCCATGACACGCAGAGCGCAATAACCGCCGTTCCCTGCGAAAGCGGAGATTTCGCTTTCATTTCGAGCGGAACCTGGTCGCTTTTCGGCACGGAGCTTGACGAACCCATAGTCAACGAAAAATCCCTTGAAATGAATGTCACCAACGAGGGCGGCTGTGACTCAAAGGTTGGATTTTTGAAGAATATCATCGGTCTTTGGCTCATTCAGGAGAGCCGCCGCCATTGGAACAGACACGGCTCGGATTATTCCTATTCCGACCTTGAAAAGCTTGCGCTTGCTTCCGAGCCTTTTAAGTGTTTCATTGACCCCGACGCCCCCGAATTTGTTCCTCACGGGAATATTCCGCAAAGAGTCCGTGACTACTGCCGCAGAACGGGTCAGCCCGTTCCCGAAACCGTGGGCGAGGTTATGCGTTGTATATATGAAAGCCTTGCGCTCAAATACCGCATGACCCTTGAAGCGCTTGAGGACTGCACGGGCAAGACCTACCCCGCCATTCATGTTATCGGCGGCGGCACAAAGGATACCCTGCTCTGCTCAATGACCGCCTGCGCCTGCAACAGAACGGTTGTTGCAGGGCCGATTGAAGCAACGGTGCTCGGAAATATCGCCGTTCAGCTTATTTCCTGCGGAGCAATTGAGAATGTTTCGCAGGCAAGAAAAATCATCAGAGCAAGCGAAAACACCGCCGAATATCTTCCGCAAAATTCAGCCGAATGGGAAAAGGCATACGAAAGATATAAAGAGGTTACAAAATAAGTCTGCACGGGGTTGACAAAATCGCCCATCGTGCATATATAGTTTTTTTAACAGCAATCCATATGTCTGAAATACAATATCTCACGCACATTCGGGCATTTTTCTCTTTGACATA
>JBJEQD010000029.1:0-12471 GCA_051881575.1 Acutalibacteraceae bacterium
ATAAAAGTTTGACTCAAATCGTCGGTTTTTCCGACCGCACAGTGTGTGCTCAAAGAGCTTCTTGAGTGAAGCTCTTTTTTTGTTTTCATAATACCATATTTGTGACAAATCGGCAACAGAAAATACAAAAAATATTTAATTGTATTATAAACCATCCGATGTTCGGAAAAGCGAACAAGAACCGGTTATTTTCGGCATTATATGAAAAAAACGAGCAAAAACACATCAAAAAAACGAGATTTTTTCTTTTGAAGCTGTGCAAATTTTGAAAACAGAAAAATCTGAATATACAAAAAGGAACTGCTTTAATTCAACAAGGCAGTTCCTTTTCGTGTTTTTGTATCACATAGGAAGAAAGAAGTTGTCAATTTCAAATAGTGTCAAGAGGGTACAGCTTGAAAAATAAAGAGACCCTATGATTGATTTAAGGATAAAAATTTTAAATTTTAATTATCAATAAGAAATCTGTAAAATAATATTGAAAAGTGATGAAAATTGTTATAAAATTGGAATAAATTGAATTTCGGACGGAAAGGGGGATAAGATGACTCGTCTTGAACTGACAGAGCTTGTCAAAAAGGCTCAGAGCGGAGATGAAAAGGCTCTTGAAGAAATATATTCATTCACCCGTCCTCACATTTTCAACATGGCATATTCTGCGCTTAAAAACAGGGATGACGCAGAAGACATTGTTCAGGATTGCTATGTTACGGTTATTTCAAAGCTCGGCGAACTCAAAAACCCCGAAAGCTTTGAAAAATGGTTGAACACCCTTGCGGCTAATAAAATAAAGGATTTTGCCAAAAAGAAGAAGCCCGATCTGATAGGCGATGAAAACTGCGATTATATCGCCGATATTGCCGAAGAATCAACGGATTATATTCCGCATCGGAAGCTTGAAAGAGAAGATAACAGCGAAACCGTTGATAAGCTTGTCAGCGAGTTATCCGAAGATAAGCGCAAGTGCATTGAAATGCATTATTTCGATGAAAAGAGTGTTTCGGAGATTGCAAATGAGCTTAATATTCCCGAAAACACGGTTAAAAGCCGTCTGCATCAGGGCAGAAAAGAGGTCGGCGATAAAATCAGGAAGCGCTCCACGAAACTCCTGATAACCATTCTCATTATAATTATGCTGATAACCTGCTCACTGAGCGTTTCGTCTTCACGCAAGTTTATCTTTGACTTTATAACCAAGGTTTATGAAACATATATCAATGTAATGGTTCCCGACCCTCCGCAAAGCAACGAGCCGTTTTCGGTCTTTTATGAGATGACCTATGTTCCCGAAAACTTTGAACTGGCGCAGATAACACATGAGGATCGATTGCGTTTGGAAAAATATAAATATATCGGCGAGAAAAGAGGCAGTCTTTTGTTTTATCAGTTTCCTCTTGCCCAGAGGATGTCAATCGACGGAGAGGGAACGAAAATTTACGAGCTTGACATCGGCGACCGCCATGTTAAGTTTTTCAGAAATGACTATATGGTGACATGCATCTGGAATGATGAGGAATGTTTATATCAAATAACTGTAGATCCTGCTATATCCGATGAAGAAATGATAAAAATTGTTGAAGGCATCGTTCCGATGTAAACGAAATTCTCCCCGAAGCGGCTTGCTTCGGGGGATTTCTTTAAGGATTATGACAGTTTCAGAGGTGTAGTCTGAAAAAGGTTCTGATGATAACCGCTAATCTCTCGAAAATCATTTCAATCAAATCGTCAATATATATTTCCTTGTGACCGTTTGATGAAAGCATGGGCTCTGTTTCTGATTCCGTGAATCCGCAGACGGCGCAGACTCTTTCGCTCAGACCCTCGTTGACAGCTGTCGGATTTAATACCTTTACCCACTCGCCGAATTGATGCTCGGCAAGCGGCAGGGTTTCAGTGAAGCTCTTTCCGCACTGTTCGCAGACCGAAACGCTTGAACCGCATTCAAGGCAGGTTGAAGCCGTTACGGATTGTTCGGTAAGGCTGTGACGGCAGGAAGTCTGAACATTTATATAGGCGTTTCCTGCATTTCCGCTTTTATAAGTGTCAAAAAGAGTGTTTGAAATAAGAAAATAGCTTTCACCGTCATTTGCGGAATATCCGTTTTCATATCTCTCAAAAGGATAAATTACCTTATCGGAACCGGTCGGAGCGGTAAGAGTTATTGCCGCCATAAAGGATTCGCCTTTATTCAGCGGAATTGAATCGTCAAGGTCAAAGGTGATAAGCCCTAATTTGTCTGTTGTAAAGGTGTAAGTGTATTTCAAATCGGAATTAAACGGAGCATCACTGTCCGCAACGCCGGTATAAATCTTTATTTCGGCCGTTAAGCCCGTCTGTTTTATCCAAAAAGAAACGGAATTTATGTTTTCGTTGCGCTTTGCGGTGTATCTGTTTGCAACGGTGATTTTTCCGTTATATGATAAATTCCCTGCCGGAGCTAATCCGTTATATGTATAGCAGTAATCGTAAGCGCTTTCATCGGTCAGAATAAAACTGTAAAATTCACAAAGGTTCTTGTCCTCATAAGAGAGCCAAAAGTAACCGTTATCGCCCCAACTTGTGCTCCAGCTGTTTTTACACAGCCAGGCTCCGTAGGCTGTCGGCTGATTTCCTTCGTTGAAGTTTTCTTTTGAATATGAATCGTCCCAACCGACGATAGCTATTCCGTGATTTGTTCTGCCTTCTTCGCTTGTACGCTCGGTGGGATGGTAGTGACATGAATTTGCGCTGTTATAATATTGATCGTCATGGTAATACAGAGCCATAACCGCTCCGGTGCTCATTATTGCGTTTTTGACTTCGGTCATGCTTGTGTAATTATAAAGCGACTTGAAAACATAGCCCGAACCGGAATCGTATCTTGAACTCTCGGCATAATTGCCCATTTTTGATAAATCCATCGGATAAAACGGATAATCGCACTCGTTCGCCAATCCCGAACGCCTTGCAAGAGTGACCGCAACCGTCGGAGCGTTTGAGCCTGACTTGTAAGGAGATGTATTATTAGTTCCGTCGGCGCAGAGGTTGTCCTCGGGGTCTGATGAAACGGGATTTTGGGTAAACCAGACAAGATGCGCTTCGGAAAAATCGATTTCATCTGCCGATACAAGCCCTTGCATTATTGCGTTGGATTCGAGCGAAGCGCAGGCAGAAAATGCCCAGCAGTTTCCCGAATATCCCTGGTTTTTAACGCTTGTTACCGAGCCGCTGTCCCTCAGGTCAAAGGCTTCGGGAATTGCTCCCGCAGTGCTGAGAGTGCAGCCTGAATCGTAAACGGGATATTGAGGAATCTCATAGCCGTCGGGATAATAATTCAGCCCGTCATTGACTATCGGCAGAAATTCAAAATCCGCAGTTTCCGCAACGGAAGCGGAAACAGGGGTGAAAATCTGTAAAAATAAAGCGGCAATTATTACAAATGACAACATTTTCTTTTTCATAATCACAATCCTCCGTTTTTGTTCGTTCACTTATAAGACGATTAAAAAACCGAAAAGGTTTTATTTTTTTGAAAAAATTTGCAGAAATTCGGATTTTTTTATCAAAAAGCTGATGATGTTCGCTTTTCTGAACATACAATATTATACAATATTTTTCGTAAAATGTCATTATATTTTATTATTTTCAATTGAAATCGGAAGAAAAACATGTTATTATTTCGATGTAAGAATAAATCATCAGTTAAGGGGTGTTGCAATGTATCAGCCGAATTCAAAGAAAACCGCAATTCTGTGCATTGTTGAGATTTTGAAGAAATATACAGACAGCGAGCACACCATGACCCAAAAACAGATTCAGGATAAACTTGAAACCGAATACGGGCTGAAGCTTGACCGAAAAGCGGTTAAAAGGAATCTCACGGATTTGGTTGATATGGGCTTTGATGTCGGTTATTCGGAGCGCATACGCAAAACCAAAAGCGGCGAGGACGAAACCGTTCTGTCCGATTGGTACATAATCCGCACTTTTGACGACAGCGAACTGCGGCTGCTGATTGACAGCATTCTTTTTTCAAAATATATTCCTTACAGCCAATGCAGGGAGCTTATCGAAAAGCTTGAAAATCAGTCTAATCAGTATTTTTCGGCAAAGGTGCGCCATGTTCGCAATCTGCCCGTAGCCATGCCCGCAAACAAGGAGCTTTTCTATACAATTGATATTCTTGACGAGGCTATTGAGCAGGGGAAAAAGGTGAAATTTCATTATTCGGATTTTAACCTGAAGCTAAAAAGAGAAAAAAGAATTCATCACGGCGAGCCTGCCGAATATATTGTCAATCCTTATCAGATGGTTGCAACCAACGGCAGATATTATCTTATCTGCAACTATGATAAATACGATAATATTTCTCACTACAGAGTTGACAGAATCATTGACATTGAAATTCTCGACGAACCCGTGAAGCCGATGAAGAATGTTACGGGCTATAAAAACGGGCTGGATTTGCCGAAGCATATGGCAGAGCATATTTATATGTTTTGCGGAGAGAGCGTCAACGCCAAATTCAGAGCGGACAGATTCATTGTTAACGATATTGTTGATTGGTTCGGAACAGGGGTTAAGTTTTCAAATGAAACGGAAAACACCGTTGATGTCAGCGTTAAGGTCAACGAAATGGCAATGTTCCATTGGGCAATGCAGTACGGAACTCATGTTGAAATGCTTGAACCCGAATCGCTTCGCAGTAAGGTTGCGGAGGCCGTTAAAGGGATGAACGAAAAGTATAACGGCTGATGTTCGCTTTTTGACGCATCGGTTGCCGTATAATAGGCTTGAAAAAAGCTGAAAGGAGAATACGCTTTGGAGAATATTTTCATTACGGTTACGGGTGTTAATCATTATTACGGCATGAAGCCGTTTAAGGTTGGCAAAATATTTAAAATCAGAAAGGATTACGATAATCTCAATGACGATGAGGCAATTTGCGCCGAGCTTCCGATGATTGACACAATCGGTTATGTTGCAAACAGCGCAAATACCGTTTTTTCGGGCACAATGAGCGCAGGGAGACTGTATGACAGAATTGATGATTATGCCTACGCTCAAACGATGTTTATAACCCATTCAAGCATTATTGCTCTCGTGCTCCCGCCGGAATCGGTTGAAGAATCAAACGATGCGCCGATAAAGGAAAAGGAAAGCCCCGTCAATAAATCGGGTGCAAAGGCTAAAATCGGTTTTTAAGAGTAATGATTTTTAAAACAAAACATTTTTCGGAATTATTTTTTGAAAATTTCTTGCGGATGTCCGCTTTTCCGAACATTCAATATGCTACAATTTCCCTGCAGTTAAATGCAGGGAATATTTTTGTTTTGGAGGAATTTGTATGAAAAAGTTTATCGCAATTCTCACGGCATTGACCATTGTCTTTTCGCTTGCGGGCTGTGTATCGCAGCAGCAGAGCGAAGGGAAAGCACCTGTTTCCGTTTCGGAAAGCGAATCGCAGAGCGGCAAAAAAGCAAATTCGGATGTTTCGGTTGCCGAAAAGGTGGTTTTTGACGGCGACGGAATAAAAATCACCGTTAAAGGGCTTGAAACTGACGGATTATTCGGAGCTGAGCTTAAACTGCTCGTTGAAAACAACGGTTCGCAGAACATTACCGTTCAGGCGAGAAACCTTTCGGTTAACGGCATCATGGCGGATTATACTCTTTCCTGCGATGTTGCCGCAGGCAAAAAGGCAAACGACGAAATATCAATCGGATATTCGGGGCTTAAAGCGGCGGGAGTTGAGGTTATCAAGGATATTGAATTCAGCTTCCATATTTTTGACTCGGATTCATGGGATAATATCGTTGATTCTGATGTTATCAGAATTGAAACAGACGCAGATCCCTCGTATGTTCAGACCGTTGACGATTCGGGCTTTGTTGCTGTTGACAGAGACGGAGTCAAGCTTGTCATCAAAAAGCTTGACAGCGAGGACAGCTTCTGGGGAGCGGATGTATATGTTTATGTCGAAAACAATTCGGATAAGGATATAACCGTTCAGACGAGAGATGTGTCGGTTAACGGATTTATGGCTGATCCTTCGTTCTCTTGCGATGTTCCCGCAGGCAAGAAAGCGTTTGACACAATAACATTCATGGAGAGTGACCTTGAAAACAACGGC
Source organism: Acutalibacteraceae bacterium (assembly GCA_051881575.1). GTDB lineage: Bacteria > Bacillota > Clostridia > Oscillospirales > Acutalibacteraceae > CAG-177. The sequence continues at coordinate 6,113 of JBJEQD010000029.1, forward strand.
ATAACCGATATCACAACGCTTGAGCTTTATTTCCATGTGTTTGATATGAATAATTGGAACGGTATATTTGATTCAGACACCGTTACGGTAACTTTCTGAAAAGCAGAGTAATTCCGCTCAAAAGGCAAAATGGGGAGTTTTATAATAAAAACAGCCGAGTCCGCTTGCGGGCTCGGCTGTTTTGCACAATGATTGTACAGTTTTCAGACGGAGATTTCGATTTTGCTGCCGCCTGTTTTTTCTTTGGTGATGATAATTTGTTTGTCAACCTTTTCTTTAAGCTCGGCAACATGGGAGATGATGCCGACAAGGCGGTTGCCGCTGCTGAGGTCTGCAAGCGCTCCGAACGCCTGAGAGAGCGATTCTGGGTCGAGCGAGCCGAAGCCCTCGTCAATAAACATTGTATCAAGCTTGATTCCGCCCGCCGATGACTGAATTTCTTCGGAAAGACCGAGGGCAAGAGAAAGTGAAGCCTTGAAGCTTTCACCGCCCGAAAGGGTTTTGACGCTCCTTTCCGTGCCGTTATAGTGGTCGATAACCGAAAGGTCAAGCCCGCTTTGGCTGCGGTTGCTGTCGGCGGATTCGCTGCGTTTCAGCTCATATTTACAGCCCGACATTTTCAAAAGCCGTGAATTTGCACGGGTAATAATGCGGTCAAAATAGGTCATCTGAATATAGGTTTCAAGCATAATTTTTTCTTTGCCCGAAATATTGCCGTTGGCGGTGTTGTTGAGAGCGTTGAGACTGATTTTTTTCTTTTCAATTTCAATAAGCTCATCGGATTTTTTCTTGATATTATTAATACATTCCGTGTTGACCGCAATGCGTATGCCGATTTCTTTCTGCAATTTTGCAAGTGCGGATTTTTCAAGCAACAGCTCGGATTTTTCAGCTTCTGCCGCTTCTCTGTCAACAGTTTCCGAATCCGATAACTGCTTTTTGAGCTGTTTTATTTTGCCCGCAAGCTCGGTAAGGCTTTTCTCCGATTCGCTGAATGATTTCTCGGCGTTTTCAAGAGCTTTCCGCATTGAAGAAAGAGCGTTTTCAAGAGCGGATTTTTGCGTTAATGCGGCTGATTTGCTCTCAAATTTAAGGCTTTCGGCAAGCGCTTTGAGCTGTTTTTCTTTTTCTGTATATGATGCGGTCAAAGCGGAAATATCCTGCCTGCATTTTGCCGTTATTTCTTCCGCTTTTCTGATTCTTCCCTCCGAGACGGGAATCTTTTCATCAAGCTCCGCTTTGCGTTTTGCATTTTTCTCCTCGGAAACGATTTGAATGTCAAGCTTTTTGAGAAGTTCGGATGTTTCTGCGATAATTCCTTCTGCTTTTGCGGATGACTCCGTGATTTCGCATTCGCCAATCAGCTCTGATATCAGCTTTTCGGCGGCTTCTCGCTGAGCATTGACTTCGCCCTTGATTTCGCCTGCCTTTCGGCTCAGCTCGGCGGCATAATTCTGCGCTTTGTCGAATTCTGATTTTGACGCATCGACATCAGCCTCCGTCGGAGCCGCAGCTGATTTTCGGGCAAGCTTCGGGTGAACGGTTGAGCCGCAGACGGGGCAGGGGATTCCGCTTTTTAAATTCTCTGCAAGAATTCCTGCCTGCTCATCGAGAAAGGCTTTGTAATTCATTTCGTAAACGCTTTTTGCACTTTCCGCCTTGTCTGCGGCGGCAAGATAGGCGTTTTGAGCAGTTTTCAGGCTGTTATTGAGCGATTCAAGCCCCGTCAGCTTCTTGATAAGTTTTTCAAGCGCCGTTTTGCGGGCTTCAAGCTGTTCTTTTTCCCTGAAAAGCTTTTCTTTTTGCTCGCCCGCATTTGCAAGAGATTTTTGCTCCTCTTTCATTTTTTCAAGGTCATCGGATATCTCTTTTGCGGCTTCTATGTAACGGTCAAGGTCTTTTTTACCCATCTGAAGCTGTTTTAAGAGCGTTTCCGCTTCCTCGGTTTTGGAGTTCAATTCGTCATATTTCGGGATTTCCGCCTCGATAACCGCTATCTGCTTTGCCAGCCGTTCCTGCTCGGGCTTTTTGGCTTTTTCAATCTCAAGAGAACGCTTTATTTCCTCAAATTCGGTCATCATGCGGCTGTATGACTTCTCGGAAATATCAAGCTCGGACCGAGCTTTTATCAATTCATCAGATTTTGCAAGAATGCCTGTGACGGCTTCAAGCTTTTTTTCGGTAACGCTCAGTTTCCCGACGGTTTCGGACTCTGCTTTTTTATCATTTTCAAGAATATTTTCTATAAGCTCAATAACATCCTCAACGGTCATTTCACCGTTTTTCGCTTTTGAAGCTTCAATGCTCAGAACATCGTTTTCATCGCACTGTATTCCGCCGATAAACTGCCTGACGCTTCTCTGAGCGGCGTCATATTCGTTTTTGACAAGCGAATATTCGCTTTTGATTCTGTCCTGTAAAATTCGGTAGCGGTCGGTTTTAAATATCTTTCTGAAAATCTCCCGGCGTTCACCTGTGTCGGCAATCAGGAGCTTTCTGAAATCGCCCTGAGCTATCATTGCAATCTGTGAAAACTGATTGCGGTCAACGCCTAAAATCTCCGTTATCGCCGTGTTGACATCCTTGACCTTGCTGATTACTCTGCCGTCGGGAAAGGTAAGCTCCGCTTCTGCTTTTTGAACGGTAACTCCGCCGCCTTTTTTGGCTTTGCGTTCATATTCTGGGTTGCGTTTAACGGCGTATTCCTTGCCGCCGTAAAGAAATTTCAGCTCAACCTCCGTGGGTGTGTCAAGGTCGGCATATTTTGAACGGAGCATTGAAGACTCCCTCAGATCTCCGCTTGCCTCGCCGAAAAGCGCAAAAGCGATTGCATCAAAAATCGTTGTTTTGCCTGCGCCCGTGTCGCCCGTTATGAGGTAAAGACCGCTTGTGCCGAGCTTTTCAAAGTCAACCTCGGTTCTGCCCGCATATGGGCCGAAAGCCGACATTATAAGTTTAATCGGTCTCATTTTTCATCCTCCCATATGCTCTCGATAAGCGATTCCATGAATGCCGACTGCCCGTCCGTCATGGGCTGGTTATTCTGCTTTTCATAGAATTCCGAGAAAAGGTCGAGCGGCGAACGATGCTCAATATTTTCAATGATATCAAGCTTTGTGCCGGTTCGGGTGCGGTTGTTATCATAGTCAAGCTTCATCAGATTAGGATAAATAACCCGAAGCCTGCCTATAGCATCGGGGATATCATCTTCATCGGTGAGTGTGATATGCATGTAGTCGTCGGTGTTGGTGTTTATGTAGTTATATCTGAGAGTGATTTCGGCATAAGTTCCTCTGATTTCACGCATGTCCCGTTTCGGCTCGAGAGCGACCGTGCGAACCTCAAGACTGCCTTTTTCTCCGAGTTCAACTACCGTTACGGACTTCTTGTGCTTTGCTTCGGAGAACGAATATTTCAGCGGAGTGCCGCAGTATCTTATCCTTTCGCTTCCGATGTTCTGAGGGCCGTGAATGTGACCGAGAGCGGTATAGTCAAAGAAGTCAAACACGCTTGCGTCAACATTGTCCGAACCTCCGACGGAGATTTCCTCGGATTCGCTTCTTTCCGCACCCGTTACAAACTGATGGGTGATGATAACATTACGTTCGGCGGTGTTGACATTCATGCTTTCAACCGCCGCACGGACTGCGTCGGTATAGCTTTCAATTTCAGAATCTTCAAAAAATCTGCGGACATTGGCAGGCTTAACAAACGGAAGCATATAGAAATTGACCCTGCCGAATTCATCGTCAAGGCTGATTGGCTCAACATTGCCGTTATAGACGGGCGACATATGCACGCCGCTCATTTCCATGAGCCTGCCGCCGAAAGCCATGCGTTCTGCTGAATCATGGTTTCCGCTGATAACGAACACCTGAAGCCTGCGTTTTGCCAGCCTGCAAAGAAAATCGTCGAAAAGCTGAACGGCTTCAGCGGAGGGCACGGATTTATCGTAAACATCGCCCGCAATGATAACAGCGTCGGGCTTTTCCCCGTCAATTATGTTGATTATTTTTGTCAGAATGTATTCCTGATCTTCAAGCATTGAGAATTCGTTAACCCGCTTGCCCAGATGAAGGTCGGAAAGATGAATTAATTTCATTTGCGTTCTCCTGTTAATTGAATTAGTGCGGCAAAAACGGTGCGCCTGTGATAGGCTTTTGCGTTTCGCCCTGACTGCCTCTTAAATTATAATTCTATTTTAACATAGGGTTTGTGCTATTACAATGATGTTTTGAATTATATTTTCAGGTATTTCAATTAACATTTTTAAGCATCCTCAAAAAATCATATCGTCAATCACATCGAAAATATGAACGGGTTCGAGCTGTTCAAGGCTGCAAAGCTCGCAAATATCCTCAACAAGCTTTTTGTCGGTCGAAATATCCGATATGTTCATGAGCTTTTTCGGATTGTTGTCAACCGAACTGTAAACCGCAATGCCGAATGCGGTATAATTCCCGATATCCGGATGATTAAGTCTTTCGGCAAACATCTGATACTTATACAAAATATTCGCTTCTCCAATCCTTTTAAAATTTTTCCTCTCATATATATATGGCGATTTTTTCGGCTTATTTCATAAAAATTTTTGATTTTTTTAAAAAAATCTCAATTTTTGCAAAAAAATGACCTTATTATTCGCTATTCGCATTAATTTTGAATTCAATTTGGAAAAAATAAAACTCCCGGCAAAACCGGGAGTTCAGTCAAAGGTGATATTCACTTTTTGCTTGCAAGGGCTTTACCGTGAACATTTTCGTGAAAATCCCTTGTATGTTCCCAATGCTTTCGGATATTCTCCGCAAGCTCCGTTATCCATTCGCCGTCAATGCCGATGAGAACATCGGAGCGATGATATCCCTTGGCTTTTTCTTCGTCAATTATGCCGTAAGCCAGCTTCATGGCTTCAAGAACATCAATAATTTCAAACCTGTAAGGCACTTTCAGATATCCTTTCAGGTCGCTTATGCTTTCATACAGCTCACTGACGGATTCATAATAATTGTTGCCCTTATTAAGTGCTATATATTTGTCATTGTCACTTTCACGCTTGGGATTAATATTCCGCTCGATTCTTTTCAATAATTCGTCCTTTCTTTTTCGTTCCTCAGCAAGCTCACTATGCAATAAATCAAGATCGCTGTTTGATTTGTTCATGCTATCACCTTTCATTAATTCAAAAATTAAGTGTAAGGATATTATAGCTTGCAAGGTGGACAAATAATGACCTTTTCACGATTTTTTATATAATAAAACTTGTTTGCGCCCGGAACGGTGATTTACAAATGATTATGTCATTTTCACAAATATTAAACCCGGAACAAAAAATGTCAACAAAAAGCCAAAAACCGATTGACAACAGCGGCTGAATCTGTTAAAATACAAAGGCTGAAAAGTTAATACGGAGAGTTGTCCGAGAGGTCGAAGGTGCAGCACTCGAAATGCTGTGTGGGGAAACTCACCTAGGGTTCGAATCCCTAACTCTCCGCCAGATTTAAAGGGTAAAGCAATGAAAGTTGCTTTACCCTTTAAATATTACAAAAAGAATGTCAGGGATTCGAAGGACGAACGGTACAGAGCAACAGTCCGGTGGACTGTTGTGACCGTGAGCGACCAAACGCCCGCAGGCGTGCGAGTCGAATCCCTAACTCTCCGCCAAAGGAAAGCAGATGCCGTAGGGTGTCTGCTTTTTTATACATGCGTTTTAAAATGCGGCATACAATTGATAACGGTACTCAAAATCCAATCCGACTACTATATATAAAAATTTTTAAATTTTGATAACAAAATTAAGATTTTTTCTGCGATTCTTCCGATTGAATTAAAAGTCGGGAAATGCTATACTTTTATCAAGCTCAACAGTGAGGATTTCCTCGTCGTTGTCTGCGTTTTCGGGTGTTTATTAAACGGAAAAATGCCCGAATGTGCGTGAGATATTGTATTTCAGACATATTCCATTGCTGTTAAAAAAACTATACAGACTTAAAATATTGATCGGAGGCCGTTTTGATGATTAACAAACTGCACCTTGAAATGATAAGGCTTTACGGAAAGGACGCAAAAAGAATACAGCATTTCTGCAAGGTTCATGGCTATGCAAAGCTGATTGCGGAATCGGAGGGCGTTGACGGCGATACGCTTTTTGCTATTGAAGCGGCGGCTTTGACGCATGATATAGGCATTCATTTGTGCGAAGAAAAATACGGAAACTGCGGCGGAAAGCTTCAGGAAAAGGAAGGTCCCGCCGTTGCAAAAAAGCTTTTGGATGAGCTTGGCTTTGAACCTGCCGTGACCGAGAGGGTAATTTATCTCATTGCTCATCATCACACATATGAAAATATTGACGGCATTGATTA
>JBJEQD010000030.1:0-12344 GCA_051881575.1 Acutalibacteraceae bacterium
TATAACGGCTCGGTTTTATGCGGGACGGGAAACCCGTCCCCTACGGTTGCCGCATGAAATCGCACAAATTAACGACATATCCGTAGGGTTCGGCGTCCCCGACGAACCAATTCGCCGCAGGCGAATAAGGTTGAATGTTGTGATTGGACGATGTGGGCATCGTCCGCTACAAATTGAAAACAAATCGTAGGGACAGCCCTTGCGGTTGTCCGTGAAAACACATCAAATACAACGGAACGCTGAGGACGGCGAACCCTACGAAAATTTATGATTTTAGCATTTATCAAGCGGCTTTTCCGGAACCGTAAGACAAGGAGGAGAAGGAATTGTCGGGTTCCGGAAAAGCGCCGCCGCCGTTGGCGCTGTCGGGCGGTGTCATGCCTTGAGGAGGAGTCGGCATACCGTCACCCTGCGGTGGGGAAGCAGGGGGACTGACGGGTGCCGTTCCCTCATCGGCGGCGTTGTTTGGAGAAGAATCGGGAGAGTTGGGAGTGTCTTGAGTGTCTGAGCCGCCCGTGTTGCTGTCGTTATTATTAATTGCATTGTCCGTAGTGCCGTTATTGCTGTCCGTGGCGCTGTTATCGCTGCCGTCGGTCTGAGCCTGCGGGGCATTTTCGGGTCGCTGACCTTTGCCGCCTGCCATTCCGCCAAAGCCGCCCATGCCGCCGAGTTCAAGCCCCGATGCGTCAATCAGGGAGGAGCTGTCCGCCTGCTGCCCCTCATTCGTTGAGGGAATCTCTCCGCTGAGCTGACCTTCAACGCTCTGAGTTCTCAGGGAAATTGTTTCAAGCAGAGTTTCAGCCGCCGAGTTATATTCATCATATGAATAAAACGCCGTCGGGTCGTTTCTGACAAGCTCATCAATAAGGCTTCTCGTGCTGTCATAAAACGCCTGAAGCTCGCCGCCGTCAACATATTCCTCGCAGAGTATTCTCAGATATTCATGGTACTGCTCAAGATATTCGTCATTTTCAAGCAGAGCGGCGAAGAATTGGCGGTCATCGAGGGTTATTCCGCTTGAAAACGGGGTGTCGATTGCAAAATTGATTGCATCACCCGTCGATGAACTTCCCCTGCTGAAGCTTCCGAACGCAAGGTTATAATCCCAGGGGAGCATATTCAGCCTGCCGTTATATTCATAAAGATAATAATTATGAGCCATTGAGCCCGAAAGGCTGTCGAGATTGACAACGAAGGTGTGAACCGCAAGGTATTTCAGCATGTTGTCAACATCAAGATAGTCCTCAACATTGTTTTGCTCGCTGATGTTTTTCAGAGCGGTTATAACCCGCTTTTTGTCGGCGGCGTTCGTTGAGGTGACCTCGCCGTCCCAGATTGCAGAGTAGCTGTCGGCATCATCGTCAATATAATTCAGATCTGCTCCGTTGGTTGATTTGCCGCTCATGCCGCCCATGTTGCCGAAATTCTTGCCGCCCTGAGGCATTTCGTCTGTCTCGGGGATATCCTCGCCCGAGGGCATGGCAAAATCACCTCTGCCCGGCATGTTTTCTCTCGACGGCATTGTAAATTCTTCGCCCTCGGGAGGGGTGAAATCGGGCTTTTCACCCGCCTGCATCTTATCGAACGCAGGTAAATCCGTATCTTCACCGTCGGGATTGCGGTTCATTTCTTTCGCTCCGCCGCCGTTCATGTTTTCGCTGTCGGGCTTATAAAGATTGCCGCTTGTCGCCCCGTAATTGCGGAGCATGAAGCTTTCTTCAACCGCTTCAAGCGCAAGATAAACGCCCCAAGTTTCCCCGTTGACCGAAATATCCGCATAGTTGCAAAGAGATGCGTCGGCTCCGAGGTAACGGAACATATCGAAAACAACGGCTTCTTTCATGTTGGTTGCGTCGGAATAATTATCGTTAAGCACGAGCTTATCAAGCCCGAAGCAGGTCTGACCGTCAACATATTTATCAAATTCAAGCTTGAAGCTGTAGCGGTCGGTCGTATCGTCGCTGTAGATTGAGGAAAGGCTTGAATTGCCCTTGGGTCTGATGCCGACATTATAAAATGTTGTGCCGTTGACAACAACATCGCATTGGTAGTATTCTTCGTTTATCGCATTTTCAAGCATTTCATTCCATTTTTCGCCGTCCATCTGAATGTCAATTCTGATAACCGACGAGCGGTCGAAAAGTGCGGTTTCGTATTCCTGAGCGATACCGCCGCCGAAGCGTTCTTCAAGCGCATTTGAAAACACCGCCGCAAGCAAGCAGAGAATGACTGCCGCAGCGGTGATAACGGCAACGATTTTTTCAATATGCCTGCTCGTAATCATAGAATCACTCCTTGGGTCAAGACAGATATTCGCCGTTGTAGCTGACAAGAACGGCGGAATCAACGCCGCTGACATTCATCAGCCCGTTAACAAAGCCTGTTTCGCCGTCTTTGAGCCTGACCTCGGCGGAAATTTCAATGCCGTCAACCTTAACGGTCTTTGACTTAACGCAGTATTTCTTTGAGGAGGCCTTGACAAGCTCCATTGCCTGCTTTTCGGAATCCTCTCCGCCGCAGTTGATAACAAGAATATAAGGGCTGTCCTTTGACTTTTTGTCGGCAAAAATCAGAATGATAACGCCGATGATGACAGAACCTATGACGGCAAGCGGAATCATGCCTGCGCCGATGACGATGCCGAGAGCGATTGCCCAAAAGAGGAACACAATTTCCATCGGTTCTTTGATTGCGGAACGGAAACGGACTATCGAGAGTGCGCCGACCATTCCGAGCGAAAGCACAACATTTGAGGTTACGGCGAGGATAACAAGCGTTGTTACCATTGAAAGCCCGATGAGCGAGAGCGCAAAGCCCGTTGAATACATAACGCCCGCAAAGGCCTTTTTGTAGATGAGGAAAATAAACATACCGCCCGCAAAGGCAAAAAGCATGGCGATGAGCATGTCGAGAAACGAGAATTCGGTTATGCTGTCAAGAAAGCTTGATTTGAAAATGTCATTAAAGGTCATATTGTTCTACTCCTTTTTTATTCGTATTGGCGGCTTGCGGCGTATTTTGAGAACGCCTGAAGCCTCGGAATGCCGCTTTGAACGGCGGTTCTGATTATGTCGGGCAGGAATTCGTCGTATTTGATTTCAAGAATCATTTTTCCCGCCTCCTGGGCAGGGATAAGCGGGTTACTGCCGTCAAAAAAATCCGTGTTGAACAGCCCCGTCCGTATGTCAGAATCAAAGGTTATCCTGACATTGCCTGCCGAAAAAATATACGGCTCACGCTTGTAGGCGACTATCGTTTTCGGCTTCATAAGCCTTGATGTCATGCCGAAGCGGATTTCCGTGAGCGTTTCATTCTCCGGGTTTTCGGGGAAAATTCCGCAGTTTATGAGATTTTCACATTCCTCACGGCTGAGCACGCAGGATTTTTTGAGGCACAGATTGTTTCGCTTTGATTTCTTTTCAAGAAGAATCAATGAATAATCGTCGTTGTAGCACCTTATCCTGAATTTATCCCTGACATTAACGCCGCTGAGCTTTTCATGGAGCGCAGTATCGTAGCAGTTGTCAAAATAAAGGCTTTTAACATAATATAAGCCGTTTTCGTCGGCGTGAGGATCGCTTTTCATAATCTGCCGAAGTCTCGGACGGAGCATGAAATATTCCCCAACGTAAATTTCATATTTCAGCTCGTTTCTGTATTTGTTTTTCAAGGTCGTTCACCTCCCGAAATTTGATTTGTTGTCAGAATTTTATCGCTGATTCCTTGAAAAAACCTTGAATAAATCCCGATTTTGAAAAAAGTTCAAGGATTGTTCAATATTTGTCTGTATAATGGTAATCAAACGAAGCCGAAAGGGTGAGACAGCATGAAAATTCTTGTCATTGAGGACGAGCCTGCGCTTTCCGACGCAATCTGTCAGACGCTGAAAAACCGGAATTATTCCGCCGAAGCCGCATTTGACGGCGAAAGCGGGCTTGACGAGGCACTGTCGGGGATATACGATGCGGTTATCCTTGATGTGATGCTGCCGAAAATGGACGGCTTTGAGGTTTTGCGTGAGATAAGAAAGCGGAAAATCGCAACGCCCGTGCTGATGCTCACGGCGAGAACCGAGCTTGAAAGCAGGGTTAAGGGGCTTGATTCGGGGGCGGATTATTATCTGACAAAGCCGTTTGAAACAAAAGAACTGCTTGCATGCCTCAGAGCGATAACGAGGAGACCCGGAAACATTGAAGAAAATGAGCCTGAATTTGGCGACATAGTTCTTCAGACGGCAAGGGGCGGAGTTTTCTGCAAAAAAACAGGCAAATTTGTCAAAATGGGGCTTAAAGAGCTGCTTTTGCTTGAAATTCTGATGCGAAACAAAGGCAGAATAATCGAAAAAGAAACCCTTATCGAAAAGGTCTGGGGCTTCGGCAACGATTCGGAATACAATAATATAGAGGTATATGTTTCGTTTTTGAGAAAAAAGCTTTCGTTCATCGGTTCTGCCGTCAAGGTTAAATCAATGAGGGGCGTCGGCTACTCTTTGGAGGAGGGAAATACGGATTGAAAAAACCCGGAGGAATGATAAAGAGCCTAAGGCTGAAATTTCTTGCAACGGTCATGTTCTTTGTGACGGCGATAATTGCGGCCTTGGTGGTTGTTATTGCGGTTGTGCCTGCACTCAGAGACAGAAAAGAAGCGGAAATGTTTCTGAAATCCGCTGTTGATATTCACGCAGAGATTTTTGACGCTCCGTCTGACAGACCCGACGGTTTTAAACCCGTCAGGAGGATTGACAACGGCTTCGGCGGAAAGGATAATAAATATTCTCTCTCAAATCTTGTCACCGCACGGTTCAATGCCGACGGCGAGCTTGTCTCATGGTTCAGCGACAGGCAGGATATCTACGGAGAGGATTATATAATAGAAACCGCCGAAAAGCTTAAAGCCAAGGGCAGGGAGTTCGGAACGGTTGACGGCAGATATTATCTGCTCTCGGAAAATGAAACGGGCATGAGCCTTGCTCTGCTTGACAGCGGACCCGCAGTTGAAAATCTTCGCCGAACGGCGGCTCTGACCCTGCTTTCGGGGGCGGGAGCGTGGGTTCTTCTGCTTATTCTTGCGGTTTTTCTTGTTAACAGAATGACCGAACCCGTCAGCAGAGCCATGGCAAAGCAAAAGCAGTTTGTTTCGGATGCAGGGCACGAGCTTAAAACTCCCATCGCCGTTATCACCGCCAACGCAGGCGTGCTTGAATCGGAGATAGGCGAAAACAAGTGGCTGACCTATATCAAAAACGAAGCCGTCAAAATGGACGGGCTTGTTAAAAGCCTTATGACGCTTGCAAAAATGGAGGATTCTCCCGAAAAAGCGGAGAGAAGCGAATTTGACCTGAGCGAAGCGGTAATGAGCGCAGGGCTGCCCTTTGAAAGCCTTGCATTTGAAAAAGGAACGGTGGTTCAATTTGAGGTTGAACCCGACATAAAAATTCACGGCGTCAGGGAGCAGGCGGAACAGCTTGTCGGGATCCTGATGAGCAACGCCGTCAGATACGGCGAGGAAAAGGGCGTTATCCGTCTCAGTCTCACAAAGGAGCGCAAAAAAATCACTCTGAGCGTGTATAACACGGGTCAGGGCGTTCCCGACGGGGAAAAAGAGAAAATCTTTGAAAGATTTTACAGGGTTGACAAAGCGAGAAGCCGTGAGGGCGGAAATTACGGCCTGGGGCTTGCAATCGCAAAATCAATCGCCGAGGAAAACGGCGGAGAAATCGGCGTTTGCGGCGAATACGGCAAATGGATTCGCTTTGACATTGTTTTCGGCTGATTTAATTCAAGCCGTGCTTTTTGGTATTTTTGCGGAACAGACGCTCAATGTAGGTTTCATATGAAAGCAGGGTTCTGAAAATGCAAGCCGCAAGGTAGGGCACATCTCTGTCAACCTTTTCTGCATTCACATAGCACTCAACCGCTTTGTCGAGGATTTCGGGCATCATTTCTTCAATCAGAAGCCGTCTGATTTCCTCTCTGTCATAGGTTTTTCCCTCAAAATCGTAAAAGCCCTTATCCCAGAGATATTCCATCGCCTTTCGGCTGACATTTCTGAGGGCTTCGGATTTGAACCTTGCTTCAGGATAAAAATAGCATTCGTTGAGTGTTTCGTAATAATTTTCTGTTGAATATTTCAACTTTTTCATCTCCTTGTTAGTATGTTTGTTATTGTTCTTTTGGTTATTGTTAATATGGTTATTGTTATATGGGTCAATTTGACCCGGGGGTCGGTTCAAAATGAACCAAGGGTGGGTTCAAAATGAACCCGTTAAATGAAAATATGATAATAATTGCTTGAACGGAATTGCCTGCCTGCGGAGTTCGTTTTGAATATTGCTGTTCTTCTTATCAGCCCTTTCTTCTCCAAAGAGTTGATACATCTCTTGACCGTTGACGGGGAGATATTGCAGTCCGAAGCAATTGTATTGATTTTCGGAAAACAGTTGCCCGTGTCTCTGTCCGCCCTCATTCTGAGATATGACAAAACCGCAAATTCCGACGGCGTTATCCCCTTGCCGAAAATTGAGTTCGGCATCGTATAATACTTTTCTTTCATTCAGTCCTCCTTGCCTGATTATTTGAAAGGAATTTATTGAATCCCGAAACGCCGGATCGGGTGTTTTCAAAAAAGTCCCTTCACTAATAGTCTGAACACGCCGTTTTTTTCACCTATTTAGGTGAAGTAAAACCGAAAAGCAGAAAGTCGGAATCTGTAATTTTTGTTGAAAAAGTTGAAAAAAGCCCGAAAAAATAAAGAAAGACGGCTTGATTCGGTCAAAAAACCGACTCAAACCGTCTTTTAAAAGTGTTAAAAAATTTTTTTTGAAACGGTAGCCGCCGATGAAAAAAGGCGGTTATTTTCTTGTGTTCATGGATTTTCTGTAAACCACGAAACGGCAGTAGAGATATTCTGTGATAAGGTTAACGAGCATCGTTCCGATTTCAACGATATAGCCGTTGACTCCCGCATCCGTCAGCGCACCGCCCGCCCAGGTTGAGAGCGGAGTGAACACGCAGTAGAAAAGCGCAACCTTCAGCATCGCAATCGGCACATTTGCCGCCGATTTGAAGGTGAATCTGCGGTTAAAGGTGAAATTCCAGAGCACCGAGAGCACCAGAGCAGGCAGGTAGCAGTAGATATATTTCAGCTCCGTCAGCTCCGTGAGCAGGGTAAAGGTCAGAAACTGAATGATTCCCGCCGATGCGGAGAACAATGCGAATTTGATGACCTGAAAGAAATTTTGCTTTTTCGTCATTTGCTGTTTTGGCTGTTCGTTCATTATGATTATCCTTTCTATAAAAATGATTGTATTTATTATCCTCACCTTTGAGGGAGCCTAAGAATAAAACCACAGTTTTCCATGAAATCAGCAGAAAACATCGGCAACATCGTAGGGGACGGGTCGCCCGTCCCGAAAAAATGAAGAATGAAGTGTGCCTGCGGCACATGAAGTTTTTGCATTCGCAAAAATGAAGTTTGCTACGCAAATTAAGGATAGGCTCCGCCTATAACCGATTGTAATTGCTCAGCAAAAGCTGATTATTGAGTGAATGGTGAAGAAGTAAAAGGTAATAGGTTCAAGGTAGGGCGGGGGCTTGCTCCTGCCGTCTGGTTTTCATATCGTATTTGTTGAAAAATAACGATTTTTCGGTAGGGAACGCTGTCCTCAGCGTTCCGAGAAAACAGCAGAAATCATCGGCAACAAGGTAGGGGCGAACTGCGTTCGCCCGCCTGAAAACGCCCGATATCAACGCAATTCCATCGTAGGGAACGCCGTCCTCGGCGTTCCGAAAAAAACGGCTCTGTTTTATGCGGGACGGGCGACCCGTCCCCTACGGTCGCTGCCCTAAATCAAATGAAGAAATGAAGTATGCCTGCGGTACATGAAGTTTTTGCATTCGCAAAAATGAAGTTTGCTACGCAAATTAAGGATAGGCTCCGCCTATGACCGATTGTAATAGTTCGGCAAGCATTTTTTTCGGCAACTTGCGGATTATCTGTTGCATTGATTAATCCGTTAACTTATCAATCCTCAGCCCTACGGGCAGCGATCTGCCTCCCTCGTGAGGGTGCGGGTTGCCGGTGGCAACCTCTGAGCGCAAGCTCAGAAGCACCGACCGAGGCGGGAGCCGAGACGGTGGATTTTGCGAAGCAAAAGACGGAGGGAGTATTCTAAGGAGCCCATGCAATAGGTTGCTGTATCGTTGGCCTCCTTTGAAAAGGAGGTGGCACGGCGTAAGCCGTGACGGAGGATTGATTAGCCAACCGGCAAACCTATTGTCCTGAAACGCACAAAACCGAAAATAATCCGTAGGGTTCGGCGTCCCCGACGAACCGATTCGCCGCAGGCGAATAATGACACATATGACATTGGGACGATGTGGGAATCTTCCGCTACAAAATGAAAAACAATTCGTAGCCTTGCGGCTGTCCGTGAAAACATATTAAATCCCACGGAACGCCGAGGATGGCGTTCCCTACTGATGCTTGCGTATTTTTTGATACGCTGATTAATTTGTTAACTTATCACAAAATTGGAATTTAACGAGTTTTTTACTCCCTCAGGCGCTATGCGCCAGCTCCCTCATGAGGGAGCCCATTCAGTTAGCTTGATTTTCGCCGTAATCCGGTTGTATATTTGCCTCCCTCTTGAGGGAGGTGGCACGGCGAAGCCGTGACGGAGGGAGTTAAATTTCGATTTGTTTGCTACTTTCCATGTTAAACTGTGCAATAAACAATTATTTATATCTTTGCCGCAACACGGCATGCCCGTTTGAAGGCTTCGGCAAGATATATTTCCAAGGGCATTGCGCCGTAGCAATCGTTTTCGTGCCTGCCGGGCTTGCTTTTTGTGTTCAGTTCAAAGGACAAAGCCCCGTCAAAGCCGCTGAGATTACGGCAGATTCTGTCCCAATCCGCAATTCCGTCAAACGGGAGCAGATGCAGGTCGTCAATAAAGGTGGTTTTTCCGCCGAAGTCACGCACGCCGAGGTTGTCGTTGAGATGAGTGACGGCAAGCCGCTCGCCGTAGAGCGCCGCCATATCCGTTCCGGGGTTGTAGCAAAGCTCGTGACCCGTATCCCAGCAGAAGCCGACACTTTTTTCATTACTGAATGCGTTCATCAGAGCCGCAAGAAATTCTTCGCCCTCCGTATTTTCAAACGCAACCGAAACGCCGAGCTCCGAGGATCTTCTGACAACCGAGCCGTAGCGTTCAATGCCGAGGTCGGTCGGAGCATATTCGGTATCAAAGCCGATAAAAGCGTGGCAAACCATGACGGGAACGCCGATTTGGGAGCAGATTTCGGCGCACTTAATCAATTCAGCCGCCGCAGAATCGCCGTTTTCACCCTCAAGCCACATATCGTCCGACTTGTTGAACGGCGCATGAAGATAGGGGATAAGCATTCCCTCATCTCTGCCGATTTTTGCAAGGGCGCAGGCATCCGCATCTCTTCCGCTAAGGTCGATTGCGAAGCCGTCAAACCCAGCCGCCTTGATAAGCTTTATCTGTTCTTCATATGGCTTACCGAATTGGTCGTTCAGCGCAAGACAGAGCCGTTTTTTATACATAATCATCACCGATTCAATGTTAAAACAATTTCTGCGCTTTGTCAAGATGCTTGACGGCGGCTAAGGTATATGTTAGAATAATTTCAGTAATATTAAGGAAAAGAGGATGCCTGTATGCCGCTGAATATCATTGTTGTGACCGATACCCATTATTTTGAAAACTCGCTCGGAGCAAGCGGCGAGGCATATGAAAAGCGAAGCAGAACGGATCAGAAATGCGTTGCCGAAACGGGCGCAATTCTTGACGCCGTTTTTGAAAAAATGGCGCAGGATAAGGAAGCGGAGATTATAATTATCCCGGGCGACCTTGTTTACAGAGGCGAAGCCGCAAGCCATGTCGGCTTTATCGAAAAGCTCCGCCGTTTGCAGCAAAGCGGCAAAAAGATATTCGTCACCACCGCCCGCCACGATTATGCGGGCGACCCCTGCGGCTTCATCGGCGACAAAACCGTTCCCGTTGAGGGAATGCCGAGGGAAAAGCTGAGGGAAACCTATTATGATTTCGGATTTTCTCAGGCGATTTCCGAGCATGAAGAAACGATGTCCTATGTTGCTCAGCTTTCGGATGACATCCGCCTGCTTGCAATCAACTGCGACGGCGACTGCGGCGATTTCAGAGGGCTTTGGGATGACCAGATGCAATGGATAAAGGCGCAGATTCAAAAAGCGCACGACGACGGCTGTTATATTTTCGCCATGATGCACTATCCTCTGCTTCCCGGTTCGCCGATTTTTGAGCTGATAGAGGACGCAAAAATCACCGATTGGCAAAAAAGAGCCGATGAGCTTGCGGATTGCGGGCTTGACCTGATTTTCACGGGGCATATGCACATGCAGAGCCTGACCGAGCATGTTTCACCGTCGGGCAACAAAATAACCGACATCTGCACAGGCTCGATAGTCGGCTGTCCGTCGGCTTACCGAAAGGTCAGATTCAACGAAAACGGAACTGCCGAAATCGTTTCGGTCAAAACCGAGGATTTTGATTGGGATAAGGGCGGCAAAACCGCCGAGGAATACTTCATCTGGCGTTTTGACCGCATGATAACCGACATCATCGACGGCATGGCTTATGATTTTGCGGCGTTCACCCGCTATTTCGGCGGCCCCGAAAAGAACAAAAAAATCAAAATTCCCGTAACGATTGTCGGCAGGATTCTTCAGAAGCTGACCGTCGGCGGAGTCGGCAGAATGTTTTTCTTCAAAGTTGACGAAACAATCAAAAAAAGACTTCTTAAAGATGTCTGCGTTGAGCTTGTGAGAAATGTTTTTGTCGGCGACGAGCCTTATGTTGAGGGAACGCCGATGTATGAGGCGGTTATGAAGCTGCTTTCACGCCTCGGACCCGCAGTTCATATAATCGAGAAAAAGCTCGGCGCAAAGAACGGAATGTTCAGGGATATTCCCGCTCTTGTCGCTTCACTTATCGGCGATGAAAAGCAAATGGATTATAATGCAAAAATAGAAATAAGCTATAAAGGACGGTCATAAAATGGGAAAGATAATCGGAATCGGCGGCGGAAGATACAGCGATAACGAGGTTCTGCCGATTTTTGAAAGAATAGTTGCGCTTTCGGGCAAGAAAAATCCCTCGGTTTTGTTTGTTCCGACGGCGGGTTTTGACGATATCAGCGGAGACGAGCATATTTTCAGGCTGTTTGTCGGCCTCGGATGCAGTATTTCTGCGCTGTTTCTGACCGATGAAACGCTGACAAAAGCCGAAATTGAAGAAAAAATTCTTTCCTGCGATATTGTTTATGCGGGCGGCGGTCATCTGAAATTCCTGATGGACACATGGAACAGAACAGGGGCGGCTGAAGCTTTCAAAAAAGCATATGAAAAGGGAATCATTCTCTCGGGCTACAGCTCAGGCTCAATGTGCTGGTTTGAGCAGGGCTATGACGACTGCGGCGAAAACCATGAGTTCATGTTTGTTGACTGTCTCGGGCTTCTGCCGTTTTCAAACTGCCCCCACTTTGAGGGCGGCAATTGGGGTAGCTTTGAGCAGGCGGTGAGGTCAACGGGGCTGTCGGGCATTGCGCTTGAAAACGGTGCGGCGCTCTTTTATGATGACGGAAAATATTCGGTTATGCACGGCAATGACGGCGGCGAGGTATATTTCATTGACAGCAAAAAGGACTACGAAAAAACCCTCTTTAACCCTGACATGTTCGCCGAAAAACGAGATATATATAATGTATATTATTATATATAAAAGAATGCGTGCGGTTGAGAGAACGAAAAAGCTTTAGTGAAAAGTTTACAGGTACAAAGCATCTTTAGTGAAAAGTATATAGGTTCAAAGTGCGGCGGGGGCTTGCTCCCGCCGCTTGTTTGTTATGCCGAATCTGTTGAAAAATAACAATTTTCCGTAGGGAACGCTGTCCTCGGCGTTCCGAAAAAACGGCTCTGTTTTATGCGGGACGGGTGACTGTCCCCTACGGTCGTCCGCCCAAAATCAAATGAAGAAATGAAGTGTGCCTTCGGCACATGAAGTCTTTGCTGTCGCAAAAATGAAGTTTGCTTCGCAAATTAAGGATAGGCTCCGCCTATGACCGATTGTAATTGCTCCGCAAAAACTGATTGTATTTATAGCCTTCCTCTTGAGGAAGGTGGCACGGCGAAAGCCGTGACGGATGGAGTTAAAAAGAAAATTTGAAGTTTTTTTGTTGCTCCGCAAAAGCTGATTTTTTTGACTCCCTCAGGCGCCTACGGGCGACAGCTTTCTCGGCTCCCGCCTCGGTCGGTGCTTCTGAGCATACGCTCAGAGGTTG
>JBJEQD010000031.1:0-2904 GCA_051881575.1 Acutalibacteraceae bacterium
CGAAGAAGTGCACCGATGTTGTCGCCTGCCTCAGCATAGTCGAGGATCTTGCGGAACATTTCGATACCTGTAACAACTGTCTTTCTCTTCTCGTCGGTAAGACCAACGATCTCAACTTCCTCAGAAGTCTTGAGCTGTCCACGCTCAACTCTACCTGTAGCAACGGTGCCACGGCCGGTGATTGTGAATACATCCTCAACGGGCATAAGGAAGGGAAGGTCAGCTTTACGGTCGGGAGTGGGAATGTAGGTATCAACAGCATCCATGAGTTCCCAGATGGGAGCAAGCTCGGGAGCGTTTACATCGCCGCCGTCATACTCAAGAGCCTTGAGAGCTGAACCCTTGATGATGGGAGCTTCCTCATCGAAGCCGTACTCAGCAAGAGTCTCACGGATTTCCATCTCAACGAGCTCAAGAAGCTCGGGATCGTCAACCTGGTCAACCTTGTTCATGAAAACGATGATCTTGGGAACGCCAACCTGACGGGCAAGGAGAAGATGCTCCTTGGTCTGAGCCATGGGGCCGTCGGTAGCAGCGATAACAAGGATAGCACCGTCCATCTGAGCAGCGCCGGTGATCATGTTCTTGATGTAGTCAGCATGACCCGGGCAGTCAACATGAGCATAGTGACGAGTCTCGGTCTCATACTCAACGTGAGCTGTGTTGATTGTAATACCACGCTCTCTCTCTTCGGGAGCCTTATCGATGTTTGCATAGTCAACGAATGCTGCGCCGCCCTTCATAGCAAGGGTCTTTGTGATAGCAGCTGTAAGAGTTGTCTTACCGTGGTCAACGTGACCGATTGTACCAATGTTAACATGGGGCTTGGTGCGTTCAAAATGTGCTTTTGCCATTAGTTTTTCCTCCCTTTTAAAAAGCAAAGTTTTTATCCATGCGTGTGCATGGTATCATTTTATCAATTATAGGCTTAAATTTCAAGCCTTTTTTGAAAAATAACAAATTATTTTTCACTTATTACCTTTTCGGCAATTGATTTCGGAACCTCTGCATAATGGCTGGGCTCCATAACATACTGGCCTCTGCCCTGAGTTCTTGAACGGAGGGCGGTGGCATAGCCGAACATATTCGACAGCGGGATATTTGCGTCGATCTGAACTGCGCCCGTTCTGGCTTCCGTTCCCTGGATCATGCCACGGCGTGAGTTAATGTCGCCGATAACATCACCCATATATTCGTCGGGAACGATAACGGCAGTCTTCATGATGGGCTCCATGAGAATGGGAGCTGCCTTCTTCATTGCATCCTTGAATGCCATTGAAGCGGCAATCTTGAACGCCATTTCGGAGGAGTCAACCTCATGATAAGAACCGTCGTAAAGAGTAATCTTAACATCAACAACATTGTAGCCTGCAAGCACGCCGGAAAGCATAGCTCCCTTGATACCTGCTTCGATGGCGTTGAAATATTCCTTGGGAATAGCGCCGCCGACGATGTTGTTGACAAACTCGTAGCCTTTTTCGGGATTGGGCTCAATTTTAATCTTAACATGACCGTACTGACCTTTACCGCCGGACTGACGGGAATACTTGGTATCCGACTCAGCGGGCTTGGTGATGGTCTCACGGTATGCAACCTGGGGCTTACCGACATTTGCCTCAACCTTGAATTCACGAAGAAGTCTGTCAACGATGATTTCAAGATGAAGCTCGCCCATACCTGCAATGATGGTCTGGCCGGTTTCTTCGTCGGTGTAGCACTTGAATGTGGGGTCTTCCTCAGCAAGCTTTGCAAGAGCAATGCCCATCTTCTCCTGACCTGCTTTGGTCTTGGGCTCGATGGCAACTCTGATAACCGGCTCGGGGAATTCCATTGATTCAAGAATAACGGGATGCTTTGCGTCGCAAAGTGTATCGCCCGTTGTTGTCTGCTTAACGCCTACGCAGGCTGCGATATCGCCTGCATAGCAGCAGTCAATATCCTGTCTGTGATTAGAGTGCATCTGAAGAATTCTTCCCATGCGCTCGTTGGTGTCTTTGGTTGAGTTGTAAACCGTTGAACCGGTTTCAACCTTACCCGAATAAACTCTGAAGAAGCAGAGCTTGCCGACAAACGGGTCTGTTGCAATCTTGAATGCAAGAGCTGAGAACGGCTCGTCATCCGAAGAATGTCTGACCTCTTCTTCATCGGTCTTGGGGTTGATGCCCTTGATTGCTTCGATATCTGTCGGAGCAGGCATATAATCAACAACTGCGTCAAGCAGGAGCTGAACGCCCTTGTTGCGGTATGAAGTGCCGCAGGTGACGGGAACCATGTGGTTAGCAATGGTTGACTTTCTGATGCAGGTCTTTATCTCGTCAAGTGTGAGCTCCTCGCCCTCGAAATATTTCTCAAGCAGAGCGTCATCCTGCTCGGCAACATGCTCAATAAGCTCGTTATGATACTTCTGAGCAAGCTCCTTCATATCGTCGGGAATGTCTGTTACCTCAACATTTACGCCGAGATCGTCCTTGTAATAATAAGCCTTCATCGTTACAAGGTCGATGATTCCTTTGAAGTCCGCTTCAGCGCCGATGGGGAGCTGAATGGGAACGGCATTACATTTAAGGCGTTCCTTCATCATGTCAATAACACGGTAGAAGTCCGCACCCATAATGTCCATTTTGTTAACATAGACCATTCTGGGAACATGGTATTTATCAGCCTGACGCCAAACGGTTTCAGACTGAGGCTCAACGCCGCCCTTTGCGCAAAGAACCGTAACAGAACCGTCGAGAACTCTCAGGGAACGCTCAACCTCAACGGTGAAGTCAACATGACCCGGAGTGTCGATGATGTTTATGCGGTGGCCCTTCCAAAAACAGGTGGTTGCAGCGGATGTAATGGTAATACCACGCTCCTGCTCCTGCTCCATCCAGTCCATTGTTGCGGCGCCATCGTGCGTTT
>JBJEQD010000032.1:0-12327 GCA_051881575.1 Acutalibacteraceae bacterium
ATCGCTTCGATGCTTTTATCACGGGGAATATCTCTGTTTTCATCATCGTCCATTTCAGGGTCAACCTCGTGAATATCCGTAAGATGAAGAATTCTGAACTTTCCGTCATCTGAAAACTTAAGTTTTGGCTGTTTTATGCCTGATTTTTTAAATGAAACCGGAGCTCCGGACGCTCCTGCGAAAGGAACAAGAGTTGCCATAATAATTGATTTTAAAAATCTGCTTTTCATAATTATACCTCAATCATTTAAATTTTATTAACCGTAATCGGTTTGTGAAACCTCGGCTTCTCTTCTCCGGCGTTAACCATTTCTCTTGAAAGCAGGTTTCGCATTTGCTCGATTATATCAGCGTATTTTTCATTATTGACAAGGTTCGTTTTTTCGCAAGGGTCATTCTTCAAATCATAAAGAAAATCGTCATAATAATCAATTGCGCTGTGTTCCGATTCTCCGTCGCCGACGGCACGGGCTGAGTATTTCCAATCTTTTGTTCTGACTGCTCTGCCTATTTGCGATTCGCTTATCTGAATGAAAACACAGTCTCTCTCCGAACCGCCGTTTTCTATGACGGGAATTACCTTTCCCGAATAATAATCGGGTATCGGTATTCCCGCAAGACTCAGCAATGTCGGCGGTAAATCAATCAGGCTGACAAGACATTCTTTCGGCTCAGATTTTGAAATTGCACCGCCGCCGAAAACAAGCGGAGTATGGACGCATGAGTCATGGCAAGAGCGTTTATATTCGGAATTCCGTGTTTTGAAGTGACAGCCGTGGTCACTTGTATAAATAATAACCGTGTTGTCGTAAAGTCCTTTTTCTTTCAGCGCATTTATGAGCCTGCCGACATTATCGTCAAGAGAATGAATCGCCGCAGCATAGTCGGGGTATTCTTCTTTGTAATCTCCGTCAAGAAATGTCAAATCATCGGGCAGGGGATAGTCACGGAATTTTTCAACAGTTTCTTTCGGACCTTCAAAATGCCTGTGATCGTTCTGATGGTGCGGCTCGAGCTGAGAAACAAACATGAAAAACGGCTTTTCTTCGTTTCTGCCGTTAACATATTCTATTGCAAAATCGTTGATGCAGTCGGCTCTGTAGCCGTAAAAATCTATTTTATTTTCGTTTTCATCAAAAATATATCCGTCATATCCGTGAGAGGTGAATTCCAACACATCGGCGGCACGCCAGTATTTATAACCGCCCTGCTTGTCTTTGGGAACTGCCGTTGTTTCACAATGGAAGCCTTCGTCCGGATAACGGTCTGACGCAAGATGCCATTTGCCGATATAAGCGGTATCATAACCGTTTTCATAGAAGTAATCAGCCAATGTTTTTGCATTTTCGGGCAGAGGAATACCGTTCCAATAGCAGCGGTTTTCCGTTGCATATTTACCCGTCTGCAAGCATGAGCGGGCAGGGCCGCAAACGGGCTGACATGTGAAGGAATTCTCGAATCTGATTCCGTCTTCACCCAATGCCCAGACATTCGGCATAAGTATATCATTGAGCGTATCCCAACGCTGTTGGTCGGAGAAATAAAAAATTATGTTAGGCTTCATGGCGCACTCCTTGTTTGTCTTTTGAGTTTAATATATCACAAGAAAGTTATCTTATCAATAAGCTGTTTAAAAAAATTTCAGCCTGATATTTATTTAATTGATGATATGTGATATAATGATTTAAAATAAAGAAAGGGTTGCATAAAATGATTACATTTTTCAGGCGTATTGTTGCATTTTTCGCTACAGTTGCAACAGTTATTTCAAGCTTTTTTGGGCTTGGATTAAATTTCAGAGAAAAAGTTGACAATTTCAGAGTATCGGCTTATATCAGAGCTCCGTTTGTTCAGAGCGAAGACAATATTTATGCAGAAGATTTCGATATAGTCACAGATGTAATTCTTTTTGAATGCGCTTCATTTAACAGCGACGGTGAAGTTATTCTTGAGAAAGAAATGCTTGAAACGGCTCTCGGCAATATAAGGAAAGCAACTGGAAACAGAGATGTTAATATCACACTTAATCTCCTCGGTCCGAGCGGCAAAACGGATTCCGATGACTGGAATGAACAAATGGAAGCGCAGAGCGATGAACACAACAAGGCATTTACAAGCGGAGTTTTGGAAGACAACATAAAATCGGTTCTTGAAAAGTACGGTTTCAGCGGTGTACATTTTGACTATGAATACCCGATCTCCCGCAAAGCATGGCATTATTATAATAACTTTCTTGTTTCTCTTGATAAAAAGCTCGGCGATTACACAATCGGCGTTGCGGGCAATGATTGGAACATCAAGTTTACAACGGCGGCAATCAACGCAATTGATACCTTTGAGCTGATGGCGTATGATTTTAATGACAGCGAGGGCAGGCATTCAACATATGATGATACTGTTAAGGCTGCAAATAATGTCGGGCTTCACGGAATACCTCTTGAAAAAGTTAATATCGGGCTTCCGTTTTATTCAAGACCGACCGATATGTCTTTGTATTGGTACGGCTATAACGGATGTTACGGAGAAATTGACGAAAACGGCTGGTATCATTGCGATAACTTAGATAAAGATTTTTGGTTCAATACCCCAGAGGTTATTTATCGGAAAACCGAATTTGCCATCAACAACGGCTACGGCGGAGTTATGATTTGGCATTATAACTGTGATCTTCCTTCATCCAATGACGGTTCACTTCTCAGGGCAATAGGAAAAGCCGTTTCAGACAATTATTAATTAAAAAAATCGTTCCTGAAGCAACGGTCAGGGACGATTTTGCAATAAAAAATGTTATAAATGTCATTCTATTGATTTTCCGATTAAAAATGTGTTATAATTTATCTGGGATTAAAAATAAACGGAGGAAAAAATAATGTGCACAGCCGCTTGTTATAAAACAAACGATTTTTATTTCGGCAGAACCCTTGACTATGAATTTTCTTACGGTGATGAAGTTACGGTTACGCCGAGAAATTATTCTTTGAAATTCAGACATGCAGAAAGTCTTGAATCACATTATGCTATCATAGGCATGGCTTTTGTTGCCGACGATTATCCGCTTTATTACGACGCTTTTAACGAAAAAGGTCTTTGCATGGCGGGACTTAATTTTGTTGGAAACGCCGTTTACGGCAAGCCTGTTGACGGTAAAATTAATATTGCTCAGTTTGAGTTTATTCCTTGGATTCTCGGTCAATGCTCTTCTGTCGCCGAGGCTAAAGCGCTGATTGAAAAGATGAATATTACCGACACTCAGTACAGCGATAAGCTCCCGACTGCTCAGCTCCATTGGATAATCGCAGATAAAAACGGCGCAATAACGGTTGAATCGGTTAAAGACGGCTTGAAAATTTATGATAACCCCGTAGGCGTGCTGACTAATAATCCGCCCTTTGACGAGCAGATGTTTATGCTGAATAATTATATGCACCTTTCGCCCAAATCGCCGAAAAATCAGTTTTCGGATAAGCTTGATTTGAAAACCTACAGCCGTGGCATGGGTGCGCTCGGGCTCCCCGGAGATCTTTCGTCTCAGTCACGCTTTGTCAGGGTTGCATTCACAAAAATGAATTCACTTTCCGGTTCGTCTGAGAGCGAGAGCGTCAGCCAGTTCTTCCATATTCTCGGCTCTGTCGAACAGCAGAGAGGCTGCTGTGAGGTAGGCGAGGGTGAATATGAAATAACGATTTATACTTCATGCTGCAATGCGGATAAAGGAATTTATTATTACAACACCTATGATAATCATCAGATTACCGCTGTTAACATGTATAACGAAAATCTTGACGGAGCAAATTTAGTCAGATTTCCGCTTATTACAAGTGAACAAATCAAAATGCAAAACTGAATCATTGACCGACAGGTGGATTTAATCATGGAAAACAAAAGAATGACTCTGAATGAATTCGGCAAAGCTCTTGAAGATGTGCTGGATTTTGATTTCAGCGTCAGCGAAAAAAGAATTGAAAACCTTGATGATTTTAACAACGAACTTATGTCGCCGTTTAATACGGGCGATAACATGATTTTTTACCGTGGCGAAAGAATCAACGATATTTCACGCCCTCTTGTTCCTACCATTCTGAGAAACAGAAAGGATCTTTTCAAAAGCGGAGAAAGATTTATAAATATCACCTCGGATTTTCTGATTGATTATTATAAAAACAACGGAAACTGTTTCGGCTTTTATAATTCAACCTTCGGCAAGGCGGCAAAATACAGGCTTTATGAATTCTGTGCATTTTCTCAGCATTATTATAATTCATCGCCAATGATAGATTTTTCAAAATCTCTTTATGTCGCCATGTCTTTTGCGCTGAAAGGAAGATCGGTTTTCGAGGACGACTGCGTTATATATACCGTTGAAATAAACGATAAGGAAAGCTACACTACCGACCTTGTAACTGCCGAGTGCTGGCTTAACGATTTGAAAATCACTGTTTATAACACGCTTGACGAACGAATGAAGCCAAGAATAATCACTCCCGAAAGCTACAAGGAAATGAAGGAGTCAGCCGAAGCAAGAGCAAAAGCACCGTCACCTAAAGCAAAGCTTATTGATATTCCAACCAATGATTTAATGAAATTTCAAAAAGGCGTTTTTCTTCTGCTGACCGATTACAGCCTTGTTTACAGATCTTACCTTACAAAAAATATCCGCAACGATTTCAAAGTCACAAAATACATAATCAACAAGGATATTTGCCCCGAGCTTGTTGCAACGGTATCCCGTGATGCACCGTGGTATGAATATGACAGCCTGCTTGATATCAAAAAGGGAATAAAAAAAGTTCGTGACCTCGGATATGAGGGAGTATAAAGGAAGAATTATTTCTCGACTTTTCAGCAAATCAGAATATAAATAAAAGGTGTTTCGTTTAATACCGAAGGCACGGTGCTGCCGGAAGTTCTTTGCGGAATGCCTTTCTTTTTTGACATTAAATCTTTATTTGCATATTATGTAACAGGGGATAACCCCAATAACCGAAAGGAATGATAGCAAATGACCGATTATGCCGGATACAGATATCCGCAGCGGCAGATGCAAAGGCGGGAAAAATCTCCCTGCCTTATCACTCCTCTGCCGTCAAACTATGCTGTTGCAATGCTCTATGTTCCGATGCAGACCGACACAACAATGTTTGACGAAATGAAGGCTTTTGAATGCGGAACTCTGTTTCCGGTTCTTAATAAGCCGTTTGCAGGGAAGCGCTGCCGATGACTAAAAGAGACATGATGCTGAGAAATCTCGGCGCAGCGCAGTTTGCGCTTTGGGAAATGCACCTCTATCTTGACACTCATCCGTGGGATTTGCATATGGTTGAAATGCACGGCAAAGCGACCGAAAGATATAAGGCTCTCAGATGCGAATTTGAGGAGAAATGTTACCCCTTGACTGCCGCATCGGCGCAGGGCGTTGAATGGCTTAAAGGTCCGTGGCCTTGGGAAAATGAGGAGTGTGGCTGCTGATGTTTGTTTATGAGAAAAAACTTCAATACCCTGTTAAAATCAAAAATCCGAATCCGAAATATGCTCAAATCATAATAACCCAATACGGTGGTCCCGATGGCGAATTAGGTGCTTCGCTTCGTTATCTGAGCCAGAGATTCGCCATGCCTTATGATGAGCTCAAAGGCTTGCTGACCGACATTGGAACCGAGGAACTCGGGCATCTCGAAATGATCGGAGCAATAGTATATCAGCTTACAAGAAATCTTAGCGAAGATGAAATCAAGAAAGCGGGCTTTGACGCATATTTTGTTGACCATACAACGGGGATTTATCCCTCATCTGCCGCCGGAGTACCGTTCACGGCTTCATATCTTCAAAGCAAGGGCGATGTCATAACCGATATGACAGAAAACCTTGCAGCGGAGCAAAAGGCAAGAACAACTTACGATAACATTCTCAGACTTGTTGACGATCCCGATGTCAGAGATGCGATTAAATTCCTCAGAGCAAGAGAAATCGTTCATTTTCAGCGCTTCGGCGAAGGTCTCCGCCTTGCCACGGATAAATTGAACGAAAAGAATTTTTACGCATTCAATCCGGCGTTCGACAAAAACTGCCTGTAATCTCTACACACCAATTAAATAAAAAACAATAAATATAATCCTCTTTGAGATTTATCTTGATAAACAATTCAAGATTTCTCAAAGGGGATTTTTACGCTTAATCTTTATGCAATCTTAATGCCTTTCTTAATTTACTTATGCGGGTTTAATACTAATTAAGATAAAATAAAGGCGGTAAAAAAAGAGATTAAGATTGAGCAGGTATCCGTTATGATAAAACGGCAAAACAAAAAACACCGTCATATAACATCGTTTCAGATTATTATTTTAGGCTTTGTTTCCATGATCCTTTTAGGAACCATTCTTTTAATGCTTCCGTTTGCAACAAAGGACGGAAAAGGTGCCGAATTTTCCGACGCTTTGTTCACCGCAACCTCTGCGGTTTGCGTAACGGGATTGATAACGCAAGACACCGCAACATATTGGTCATTATTCGGTCAGAGCGTTATTTTGATAATGATTCAAATCGGAGGAATGGGCATTGTTACCGTTGCCGTTTCCGTTGCGGCGGTTTCGGGGCGCAAAATCGGGCTGATGCAAAGAAGCACAATGCAGGAAGCTGTTTCGGCTCCTCATGTTGGTGGAATCGTTCGATTAACAAAATTTATATTAAAAACTACCGTTTGTATTGAGCTTGCCGGAGCAATTCTTCTTTTGCCTTCTTTTTGCCGAGATTTCGGCATTCCAAAGGGAATATGGTACTCTTTATTTCATTCTGTTTCTGCTTTCTGCAACGCAGGTTTTGACTTAATCGGCATTAAAGAACCTTTTTCTTCTTTAACCTCTTATTCTGCCGACCCTTTGGTTAATATAACGGTTGTTTCTCTGATAATTATAGGCGGAATAGGTTTTTTGACTTGGGAAGATATAAAAAACAACAAGCTCCGTTTTCGCAAATACCGTTTACAAAGCAAAGTGATTCTCTCTGTAACGGGAATACTTATTATTCTGCCGTTTATTTACTTTTTCTTTTTTGAATACTCTGAGCTTAAAATTCCCGAAAGATTGTTAAGCTCGCTTTTTCAATCGATTACTCCGAGAACGGCGGGATTTAACACAACCGACTTAAATTCATTCAGCCAAGCCGGGCAGATGCTGATAATCTCATTAATGCTTATCGGCGGTTCTCCCGGTTCAACGGCAGGCGGCATGAAGACAACAACAATTGCCGTTTTGATATCGTCGGCACTTTCTGTTTTTAAAAGAAATGAACATGCACATTTATATAAAAGGCGTATTCCCGATGAAGCCGTCAGAAACGCCGCAACGATATTCTTAATGTATGTAATTCTGTTTATCGGCTGCGGAACAATAATCAGCCGCATTGAAAACATTCCGCTTCTGCCGTGTTTATTTGAAACCGCATCGGCAATCGGAACTGTCGGACTGTCGCTTGGCATCACGCCTCAGCTCGGAATAATATCTCAGTTTCTTTTGATTATACTTATGTTTTTCGGCAGGGTTGGCGGTCTGACCTTGATATTTGCGGCAACAACAGGCAGCGGAAAGAAAGGTTCAATATATCCTCAGGAAAAAATTACGGTCGGATAAAGGTGAATAAAGATGAAATCAGTATTATTAATCGGTTTGGGCAGATTCGGCAGGCATATTGCCATGAAGCTTGATGAAATGCGTCATCAGGTTATGGCAGTTGATAAAAACGAAGAAAGAGTAAATGCCGTTTTACCTTTCGTTACAAATGCACAGATAGGCGACTCAACAAACGAAGAATTTATGGAGTCGCTCGGAGTTAACAATTTTGATGTTTGCATTGTTGCAATAGGCAACGATTTTCAAAGCTCACTTGAAACAACTTCACTTCTTAAAGAGCTCGGAGCAAAGACGGTCGTTTCCCGTGCGGCAAGAGATGTCCACGCAAAATTCCTTATCAGAAACGGTGCAGATGAAATAGTCTATCCCGAAAAACAGCTTGCGGCATGGACTGCTATCCGCTACACAGCCGACCATATCCTTGATTATATTGAACTTGACAGCACTCATGCAATTTTTGAAATCGCCGTACCGAGAAAATGGGTCGGTAAATCCGTTATGGAAGCTGACGCAAGAAAAAAGCACGGGATTAATATCATGGCAATTAAAAGAAACGGAAAAATGGATCTGAACTTTACGCCTCAAACTGTATTTATGCCTGAAGATACAATTCTGGTGCTGGGTAATACCAAGGATATTCAAAAAGGTTTTCACATATAAAATCCGAAAGAAGACGGTATTATGAAAGAGATTTTTTTAATATGTGCTGTTGCCGCAGTTTTTGCGCTCGGATACATAGT
This sequence comes from Acutalibacteraceae bacterium, assembly GCA_051881575.1. Classification (GTDB taxonomy): domain Bacteria; phylum Bacillota; class Clostridia; order Oscillospirales; family Acutalibacteraceae; genus CAG-177. The sequence goes on from JBJEQD010000032.1 coordinate 8,363, forward strand.
TATGAAAAAACTTGATTTATTTTTAAATGAAATCGACTGTCAGGCTGATGTCGAGGAACAGGCGAACGCTCTTTCTGTTGCTTTTGACAATCCGCTGATTATCGAGGCTTTGACTCCAAGGATTGAAAAATTTTCAAAAGCTAATCCGAAATGCAGAATTAATACATTTTTCGGAACGGCGAAAGAAATTCAGGATAATCTGAACGGCAGAAAGGTTGATATAGGTTTAATAAATGAAAATTTTAAAATTGATGAAAATAAATATAATAATATCCTGATTTCACCCGAAAAGACTGTCTGTCTGAGCTTTAATTCGGAATTAACCGTTAAGCCGCTGAATTCCGATGATATTAGAATAAATGTTGTGTGGAATAAGGAATCCGGAAATGCCTTTGCAGACAGCTTTGCAGATTATATTACGAATCATAAAACATTTTAAGTCAGGTAGAATTTTAATCTGAAAAGTGATATAATGGGGGAGCAAGGAGGAATTGTTATGACTCAATATTATGAGAATCATAAAAGCAAAAGCCTTTCACCCATTACAAAAACCGAAAATGACAGCACTTTTTTGATTATAATGTCAACAGATGAATTCAGAGAGTCAAAAGAGAACTACTCAAACAACAAAGAAATACTACACAGTTTAGGTTCAATCCGATATTGCAAAGCGGAAATTTTAAGTGATTGTATTATCGGAACGCTCAGGATTCCTCAAAAAAGGCCTAAGCGTGAAGCTCAATTTTCTTTTTGCTTTTATTTAACCGATAGCTCTTTGTTATTGATTGAAGAAGAAAATAAATTAAAGCCCTGGATTGATAAACGCTCTGAAATGTTATACGGTTCGGGCACTCCCGATAAGCTTCTTCTCAGGATTTTGGAGCAAATGATTGAAGACGATGTGTTATATCTGTCTCACATAGAATCAGAAACAGAGAAAATGGAAGAAAATATAAATGACGGAATATTCAAAGACTGTTTTGTTTCCATCACAAAGCACAGGCAAAAGCTTTCGGAACTTAACGCATACTATGAACAGCTTACGGATATAGGCGAATTGTTTCAGTCTCAGGTCTGCCTTTCATTAATGCACGAGCCGCAGGAATGGGATCGTTTTTCCCGCCGTGTCGGTCGTCTGCAAAGCCATGTTCAGCTTCTTCGTGAAAATATGCTTCAGCTCAGAGAGCTTTATGAGTCAAAGCAGGAATCCAATCAGAATAAAATAATGGGTATACTTACTATAGTAACAACATTTTTCCTGCCTCTTACGCTGATAACGGGGTGGTACGGAATGAACTTTGTGAATATGCCTGAGCTTAAATGGCGATACGGTTATCCTGTTATAATTACTATATCTCTTTGCATTGCAATCGCAGAATTTATATTTTTCAAAAAGAAAAAGTTTTTTTAAAATCAGATAAATTCATAAATCGGAGGTGATTTTATGAATGATGCAAGACAAAGCCCCGAAATTATTCTCAATGAAATAAAAGAAGAAAAACGCCTTTCAAGAGGGCGTTTAAAAATATTTTTCGGTTACGCCGCAGGAGTCGGAAAAACATATGCAATGCTCAAAGCCGCTCATGCGGCAAAGCATCGGGGCATCGATGTTGTTGCAGGATATATTGAACCTCACGCCCGTCCCAAAACAGCCGCTTTGCTTAACGGCTTGGAATGTCTGCCCAATATTGTAACGGATAATAACGGAATAACTCTTTCGGAATTCAATCTTGATGCCGCTCTTGCAAGAAAACCCGAATTAATTCTTGTTGACGAGCTTGCGCACACCAATGCGCCTGTTTGCCGCCATGCAAAGCGTTTTCAGGATATTGAAGAACTGCTGAACGCCGGAATCGATGTTTATACAACGGTAAATGTTCAGCATATTGAAAGCTTGAACGACACCGTGGCTTCAGTTACGGGAGTTATGGTTCATGAAAGAATACCGGACTCAGTATTTGACAACGCAAATCAGGTTGAACTTGTTGATATTGAACCTCAGGAATTGATTGAACGCCTTCAAGCGGGTAATGTATACAGCCCGGCTCAGGCTGAGCGTGCAACCAAAATCTTTTTTACAGTTGAAAATTTGACTGCACTCAGAGAAATTGCGCTTCGCCGATGTGCAGACCGAGTTAATCTGCTGACCGAAACTGTCAGAACCAAAAACCGCAGCGATTATCATACAGACGAGCATATCCTTGTTTGTCTTTCGTCTTCGCCCTCAAATGCAAAAATAATCAGAACTGCTGCACGAATGGCAAATGCGTTTCGTGGCGCTTTCACTGCATTGTTTGTTGAAACTCCGGACTTTCAGGTTATGCCCGAAGAAGATGTTAAGCGCCTCAGAAGCAACATGAGGCTTGCCGAACAGCTCGGAGCAAAAATTGAAACGGTTTACGGCGAAGATGTTCCGTTTCAAATTGCCGAATTTGCAAGACTTTCGGGCGTATCTAAAATCGTTATAGGCAGAAGCGCCGCAACCAGAAAAAGCATTTTCAGTAAGACCACTCTGACAGAAAAACTGATTGCAAACACCCCAAATCTTGATGTTCACATCATTCCCGATACGGAAAGCAGCGGAGTGATATACCGCCCCAAAAAAGCAAAAGAGAACGCCGATATTGTATTCTCAATCTCAGATTTATTAAAAAGCGTCGGAATTTTGATTGCGGCAAGCTGCGTCGGACTTCTTTTCCGTTACTTAGGTTTTGCCGAAGCAAATATTATCACGGTCTATGTTCTCGGAGTTCTCATAACATCCGTTGCAACAAAGCATCGAATTTACAGCCTTATTTCTTCAATTGTCAGCGTTTTGGTGTTTAACTTTCTGTTCACCGATCCAAAATTTACTTTCAAGGCATACGGTCAAGGATATCCCGTTACATTCTTAATTATGTTTTTAGCCGCTTTGCTGACAAGCTCACTTGCGGTTAAGCTGAAAAACCACGCTAAAAAAGCGGCGCAGGCCGCATACCGAACCAAGGTTCTTTTTGATACCAATCAGCTTTTACAGCAGGCAAACGGCAAGAATGAAATAATTTCGGCAACCGCAAATCAGCTTATTAAGCTTCTCGGGAAGGATATTGTTGTTTATTTATCTGAAAATGAAAAGCTCGGAGAACCTCATATATTTACTGTTTCCGAAAATAAAACAGATGATGAAATAATAAGCAAAAATGAAAAGGCAGTAGCGGAGTGGGTTCAGAAAAACAACAAACATGCGGGAGCTACAACCGATACTTTATCAAGCGCAAAATGTCTTTATCTTGCAATAAGAGTTAACAGCCGTGTTTACGGAGTTGTCGGAATATATATCGGAGAACAGCCGCTTGACTCATTTGAAAAAAGCATTCTTTTGTCAATTCTCGGCGAATGCGCTTTGGCTATGGAGAATGAAAAGAATGCAAGAGAAAAAGAAGAAGCAGCAATACTTGCTAAAAACGAACAGCTTCGTGCAAATCTTCTAAGAGCAATTTCGCATGATTTAAGAACTCCGTTGACTTCAATTTCAGGCAACGCAAGCAACCTTTTGTCAAACGGAAATTCATTTGATGAAGAAACAAAAAAACAGCTTTATACAGATATATATGATGACTCAATGTGGCTGATAAATCTGGTCGAAAATCTTCTTTCCGTTACGAGAATTGAAGAGGGCAGACTTAATCTTCACATTACCGAGGATTTGGTTGACGATGTAATCAATGAAGCTCTGCATCATGTTAACCGAAAAAGCGTTGAGCACAATATTTCGGTTGAAAACAACGAAGAATATCTTCTTGCAAAAATGGATGCCAAGCTCATGGTTCAGGTTATCATCAACATTGTTGACAATGCAATAAAATACACTCCGAAAGGTTCTGATATATTAATAAAAACAAGTAAACAAGGCGATAAAGCCGTGATATCAATATCAGACAACGGCGAAGGGATACCTGACGATAAAAAAGAGCGGGTATTTGATA
>JBJEQD010000033.1:0-48410 GCA_051881575.1 Acutalibacteraceae bacterium
CCCTTAATCACCGTGCTCGTAAACCGTTGATATATATGCGTTTCAGAAGCCTTCTTTTTGAATTTCGGATTAATCATTCAGAACTTTTATTTTGTTTAAATATTAATAACAGTCAAGCAGGTAACTTCCGTTGCGGTTGTTGCCTGCTCTTTGTTTTAACATTTCATTAACCTTTCAAAAACACAAGCAAAACAAGAGATCAATATAATTAAAAGCACTTATAATGTCACATTTTGTGATTTGACGGTGAGAAATTATGAAAAAGTTAATATCCGTTTTATTATTTGTAACAACGTTGATTGCCTTTTCTTCGTGCAAAATCAAAGGGGAATACGAAATAAAAGGCGAAAACATATATCAACAATACACCCAAGCAAATGGATATTTGCCATCTTCTTATGGGGAAACACTGACAGAATCAAAAACAGCATCTGCGGACAAAGGCGAAATATCGGTGACGGACACGGAAATCAACGCAGATGAAACAGACCCTTCAGAATGGTCCGCCCAAGAAATTGTTGAGTTCTATAAAGCATCGGCTGTCAAAAGTCAGAGCAAAGTAAAATCCGTTCAGAAAATGACTCTCAAAAAGCTTTCTGTTAATGACGGAGACGGAGCACTCGGAAAATCCGTTGATTTTATCACACCTTTCTTGGTTTCGGCTCTTGAAAAGAATTCAACCGAATTTGACGGTATAACCGGCGGATATAAAAATCTTGAAGTTTCAGATACAGCAAGCGTCAAAGCATATAAAGAAGGCAACTTCACCGTTATTGAAATGACGCTGAAAGAGCAAACTGACGGTATTCACGCCGACAGCCAATCAGGCACGGTAGGTCATGCAATTTCGGTTGTGGGCGATATTTCGGTTGTTGAGGAAGAGCTTCCCCAGTTTGATATAGGCTTTGAAGATGCCGATATAAGCCTGAAATATTCAAACCCGAAGGTCAGGGTTAAGATTAACAAAGACGGTGTTATTGAAAGCGGAGTGTGGTCTTATACAGTATGCATCAGCATAGAAAATCTTCGGATTGACGCCAAGAAAGTTCCCGTCGGCGCAACCGTTGATAAGGGCTACGGCGAAGTTGACTATATAATTACAGTCGGATAATTCTAAAAGGGAGTGGGATTATGAAAAAACAGCATAAAAATTTCGGAAACAAAAACATACCCGATTACAGCACTCTGAAAGAAATTATTGTTACCGGTACAAAGCGTGGCGGAGACAAGAGAATGGTTATGTTCCTTGACAGAGAAAAGAATATGTGTGAACTGAACTACAACCAGATGTGGCGCAGAATTTGCGGATTGGGAACATATTTCAAATCTCTCGGTCTTGTTGAACATAAGAAAATTGCAATTATCGGCGAGAATGTTATCGAATGGGTAATTGCATATTATGCGACGCTTTGCGGCGGCAACATTACGGTTCCCATAGATTACAAGCTTCCTGCCGAAGATCTCGGTGACCAGCTTATCCGCTGCGGCTGCGACGCTCTTGTTTATACCTCTAAATTTTCTGCAATGGTTGAAGAATTCAAAAAAGACGAAAAAATGCCCGTCAAGCATTGGTTCTGTGTTGATGATTTTGATGTTTTCATTAAAAAAGGATTGGAAATCTATGACGGCGGCGACAAATCCTTTGAGGATATTGAAGTAAAACCCGAAGACCTTGCCTGTATTTCCTACACCTCGGGCACGACTGCCAAAAGCAAGGGTGTTATGCTTACGCATAAAAATATCGCAAGCAACTGTTCCTCCTCTTGCCGTGCTCTCAGCGGCAGACACGTTATCGGATTTATTCCTCTTAATCATACATACGCATGGGTCAGTGCACTTTTTGCAACCTATATCGTTATTGAATGGGGTTATATGTGCGACAGCATAAAGGATATTCAGAAAGATCTTGTCAGAATTAAGCCATATAATTTTTCGGGCGTCCCGCTTGTTGTTGAAACAATTTACGATAAAATCTGGAAAACCGCAAGAAAAACAGGCAGAGAAGAAATTCTCAAAAAAGGCTTGAAAATAAGCAATTTTCTTATGAAGCTCGGAATTGATAAAAGGCGACAAATTTTCAAAACAATTCTTGATAATCTCGGCGGTAACCTCAATATGATTGTCTGCGGAAGTGCAAACCTTGACCCGAAATATGAAAAAGGTATGCACGATTTCGGAATCGACATTTATAACGGCTACGGGCTTACGGAATGTTCGCCCGGCGTTACCTGCAACAGACCCGACAAATTCAAATTCGGCAGCGTCGGAACTCCGCTTGATTGCTGTGAGATCAAAATTGTTAATCCCGATGAAGACGGCGTTGGCGAAATATATGTTAAAGGCACAAATGTTATGGTCGGTTATTACGGCGATCCCGAAGCAACCGCCGCTGCGTTTGACGGCGAATGGTTAAAAACGGGCGATTTCGGCAGAATCGACAAGGACGGATTTCTTTTCATCGTCGGCAGAAAGAAAAACCTTATTGTTCTTTCAAACGGCAAGAATGTTTCTCCCGAGGAGCTTGAGGACAAGCTTTCAAGAATCGACTATGTGAAAGAGGTTCTTGTTTATGAAGAAGATAAAAAGATTGTTGCAGAATTTTACCTGAACGAAGAAGACTATCCCGACGCAAGAGAAAAAATCAAAAGCGATGTTGATAAATTCAACCGCAAAATGCCTCTTTTCAAGAATATCGGCAAAATCAAAATCCGTGATGAAGAATTCCCCAAAACAACAACGCTTAAAATCGCCAGAAATTATAATTAAGGGTTAAAAAGCAGATGGCTTGCATCGGTTAAATCCGATACAAGCCATTCTCTGTTATTATTATCTTTTGTCCGCCGCTCGGTGCGTCAGCCCCGTAATTTTATTTCAGCAGTTCATCTGTGAGTTCCAAAATCAAGGGAGCAACTTCTTTTCGCTTTTTCTCCGTTACTGCTTTATAAACAGGATAAGCAAAAGCCGCAATGATAATGCCGATGATTCCGAAAATAATGCCTGCCACAAACATTTTGTCAGACCAAACAAGCGCACAGCTCATCCCGAAGCCGAGAATCAGAGCGCCGATTATTCCGACAGCAAGCGACGAAGCAACGGCTGCGTTGTGAACGCTCGCATCAAGCCTGCGAAGCTGATCCATTTTGGAATCCTTCTTTTCGGGAGTTTCATATTTCTCCCGAATTCTTTTAATCTCTTTGTTTTCCGCCGCTGAGTATAAATAGGTGTTTTTTTCTTTGTCCATTTTAAAATCCTCCTTTGTTATCTTGGTTATATCTTACCACCGGAAGATTTTTGAAATGATACAAAAATGTTTTTGTAATGTTAATAATAAAAAATTATAGCCTGACCGTAAATTTACTGCCGACGCCGGGTGTGCTCTCAACGGATATTTCAGCATTGAGAAGATCTATGACTTTCTTAACAATTGCAAGCCCTAGGCCGTTGCCTCTGACGGAATGAGAGGTGTCGCCCTGATAAAATTTATCAAAGATATGCTTGATTGTGTTTTCATCCATTCCGCAGCCCGTATCGGAAACGCTGACGGTGATGCCGCTGTCATCCCGATTAAGGCATACGCTGATTTTTCCGCCGTCGGGCGTGAATTTCAGCGCATTTGAAAAAAGATTTGACCATACAATCAAAAGCATTTCGGGGTCTGTATCAATATATACATCGCTTTCAATATTGCTTTCAATTTCAATATTTTTCTTTTCCCACTCGCTTTCATACCCTATAAGGCATTCGCACAGCATTTCGCTGAGATTGCATTTTTTAAGATTGGGATCAAGCTTTTGGGATTCAAGCTTGCTCAGCCGCAGAATATTGCTTATAAGGTCAGACAAATGCCTTGTAACCCTGTTAATGGATTTTGCGTATTCAATCCGCTTTTCTTCGGTAAGATTCGGTTCTTCAAGCAATGCGCCGTAATTCTGCAACACCGAAAGCGGAGTTTTAAGCTCATGTGAAACATTTGAAACAAAATCCGTTCTCAGAGTTTCAATGCTTGAAAGTTCTTCGGTCATTTTGTTAAGGTCTGCAACTATTTTGTTGTATTCTCCGATATGCATGGGTTTTATCCTTGCGGAAAAATCCCCGTGAGTTATTTTTTGAGTAAAATCCTGAATTTTTTTTACCGGTCTGTTAACAAGTATTATTCTTCGTATTAAAGAAAAAACAGTTAAAATAAAGCCGAGGAACACAGCGTTCCAGAAGGTGAAAAGTGCCGCAACATGGATATTTTCATCTGTTAATACGATCTCAGCGTTTGCACTGAACTGGTTAATAAAAAGTGAAACATTGCAAGTCGTCACGAATGCAACCAACGAAAAAAAGAGCAAAAATCTGTAAATCGCATATATGATTTTTTTCAGCATTTAACCACCGCCTTGTAGCCGAGGCCGTGAACGGTTACAATTTCAAATTCATCGCAATGCGAAAATTTTTCACGCAGCTTTGTCATATATACATCGACAGTTCGTGTGCTTGAATTCGTATCGACATCCCAGAATTCGTTCATAAGCTGAGAACGGGTAAAGGTTTTCTTGGGATAAGAGAGCATTTTGAAAATAATATCAAACTCACGCACGGTCAGCTGAATTTCTTCATCCTCGTAATATGCGGTATGTTCATCGGCATCAAGAACAAGCTTTCCGATTGTGATTTTGCGGCTTGCGGCAATTTTTGCTCTGCGGAGCAATGCGCCGATTTTTAAGTTAAGCTCGCCAAGGTCAATGGGCTTAACCATATAATCGTCAATCCCGATGCCGTAGCCTATGCGTTTGGACATAAAATCATCCCTTGCGGTTACAAAAAGGATCGGGATTTCCTTGTTTGTTTCTCTGACAGTGCTCGCAAATTCAAAACCGTCGGTTCCCGGCATCATTATGTCGGATATTATTATGTCAATGGTGTTTTCATATAAAACATCATAGGCTTCGTTTGCATCGTGACAGCCGAAAACCTCATGACCGAATTGAGAAAGGTATGACGACACGGCTCTGTTAAAGTCCTGATTGTCTTCAACTAATAGTATTTTGGGCATAAAAAGCACCTCCGGGATAATTATATCACAATTCTGCCGCTTCTGCACTCTTTTTTTCAATATCCGACAGCAGAAAAATATGACTTTTATAAAATGAATGGGTCTCTGATTTATCGGCAAAGAGTCCTATTGGCGTGCCGTGGTCGCCGAATCTCGTCGGCATAACATTCCACAGCCCCGCCTTAACTTCTCTGCCGTTCACAAACTCGGCAAAAGGCTCCGTTTTGGGATATCTTGCAGAATCGACATCCACAAGGCCGTCATTTCCGACGGTTTTTCTTCCGCTCTTTCTGCCGTCATGGAGCATCAATGAGCTTGTTGCCTTCATTAAAATAAAATCGGTGTAAAGGGCTTTGTCTTTCTTGCCGTCTGCCGATTTTTCAACGGAATTGAAAGAATAGGAAAAATAATAAACCTTCGGCGAAATTCTGATGAGCTTATTCATGTCGTCCGCACCCTGCTCAGACATATCATAAGCAATGTTATCTTTTGTGTTGAATAAAGCTGTGACGGTTTTGATGAAAGGTTCTTTGTCTTTTCTGCCCGGAGTATCGGTTAAGCCGAACTGCTCAAGATGAAAATCCGCAAATTTGCCGTTTATCGGCGAACGGCCAATCAGACCCGCAAAATTATAGCATATATATTTGAGCGGAGAAATCAGCTTATATTTTTTTGCGGTTTCATATGCGTCCGTTCCGTTAAGCGGAGTGCAGATTGCGGTTACGCTGAAAACAAGCTCTTCTTTATTGCCCGTAAACAGCGGCGATATGTCATCACCGCCTGCCGCCTTTTCCTCAGGCGAACCGTAGGTTAAAAGATGAGTCAGCAGTCTGCATGCATTGCCGCCGAAGCTGTGACCGACTAAATGAACCTTTTTTTCTTTGCTCCAGCCTTTGAAAAGAGGAGCGGAATATGTTCTGCCGAAGCGCCTGTGACCGTATTTTTTTGAATGGACTTTACCGTAGTCAACCCTTGTTCCCGTCAGCTGAGCATAAAGCTCGCAAGCCTGATCCCATGCGCTTGACATCGGCCCGACCGAAGCGGCATAGCATTCAATGCCGTTTTTCATCAGATAATCGGTCAGGCTTCCCGTTGTTGCGCCCCAATAAGGGGCTATTTTGTTAATTCCTTCATTTTGTCCCCACCCAAACATTCCGTGAACAAAAATAATCGGATACCCGAGTTTTTCCGATTCAGACATTTTCACATCCCCAATTTATATGAGTTTTATGTTTTCTTCAATTCTGTTGAGAAAATCGGACAGCAGGCGTCTGTCGCTTTCATTGCCTTTTATGCATATTGAAAGCATTAAATCTCCGTTATAAGAAAGAGCGTTCATTGCAGCGCAGGGCTTTTCTTTTGCTCCGCCGGCAACGGCAACCGCTGTCGGAGCATTCCCGCCAAGCGAAAGCATGGCAGGTTCCATTTTGCCGACATTGCTGACGGAAAGACTCGCATTGTTATAAAAAGTTCCGACAACAAGCTCAGCCTGAGCGTAAATCATGGTTGAATAGCCGATATTAAGCAGCGGAAGCCCGTGCAAACCCATGAATTTATCGTTTTTGGCTTCTTTTGTGCTTTTGACAACCGCTTTCAGGGTGTCCGCCATGGTTTCTCCCTTTGATTCAACAACACACGGCATAAATGCTGTGTGGTTTGTGTAACCGATGCTTTCGGGATTCTTTATGTATCTTCTCAGGTCAACGGCGCATGATATGCCTACCCTTTCACCGGGATTACAGCCCGAAATTTCATAAAATGCCCTGATATAAGCGGCGGAAACAAGGTCGTTGACCGTTGCACCGTATTCCTTGGCTTTTATTCGTGCAGGCTCAAATATATCACGGCTGATTTTCTTTCGGACAATCATTTTTTCATCGTTTTCAAGCCTTTCCGAAAGCGGCAGGGAATGCTTATCCTTTGCCGAAACATTGGCAAAAAGCTTTTTGGCTTTCTTTTTGTCGTCTCTGCCGAAGCCGTCATATACACAGCCGTAAGCCCTTGAAAGATTTTTATTAACAAGAATAACGGAACGGCTTTGAATATATCGGTCATACGCTCTGAACATATCGTTCAGAAAGCTTTTAAGCCCTCCGCCGTCCATGCACATATGATTGAAGATAAAGCAAAGCTTGCTTTTTGCTCCGCAGATAAAGAGCGCAATTTTTATCTGCACATTGCTTTTGACATCTATTCCGCAAAGGAGAAAATCATCGGCAGATCGCTGCAAGTCATCGGTTTCCTTTGCCGAAAAAACATCGTCAATATGATAATTTTCAACCTTCCAATAAGGACTGATACGGTTATCAACAAAGCTTGAATGAAAAACGGGAGCGGATTCGAGCATACAGATGATTATGTTTTTCAGAGCGTCGATATCGGGAACAAAATCGTAATCAATCTCAAAGCGGGCAATTCTGTCCATCCATCGGCGGCACATATAATTGACCTTGTCATACATCTCCGCAGGCAGTCTTTCGGGAACGGGCGATTCATTTTTTAATATTTCGATAATTATGTTATCGTCCGTCAGACCTCTTGAAGCAAGCGTTTCCGCTCTTTTATTATCCATAAATCCACCTTAAATAGTATGATGAAAGAAAAAGTCTTTTTTCTTATCGGTATCAATAACCTTGACAGGCTTTATCTGATTGAGGTTGGCTCCCCCGTCTTTCAGCATCTGACGGTATTCGTCATAAGACCCTCTCCTGAGAAGCCTTACCTCGCAATGGCCGAGGGCACCGCTCGCAATCAGCGGCGCAACCGAAACATTGCCGTTGCAAAGGGCTTCTTCAAATCTTTTTGCAAGCTGTTCTTCTTCATCTTTGCCGTGCTCTCCCGTTGTTTCAATAAACAGAATATAATGACCGGGTGAGGTTGAACGGTCTGCATAAATGCTGTAGCCGATTAAAAGTTCTCCGATTTCATTTGAAAAATTATCAACAATTTCATCAAGAGCCATCTGATTGATTTTTTCACCGCTGATATTTGCAATCTGATTGAGTCTGTAGCAGAATGTTATTTTGGGTGAACCGTAATAATAGCCCGTGACCTTGACAACATCTTCGATGCGGTAACGGTAGAATCCGCTTGTGTTGGTAAGAATCAGCTCATATTCCTTTCCAACCTCAAGCTCGCTTATTGTCAAAGGCTTTGTGCCCTCGGGAGCGTCAAGCGGCAGAAATTCAAAGAAGCCATTCTGCGGAAGAATGACATATTCAAAGGAATTGAATTCAATGGGAACTGCCATAAGAGCTTCTGTTGCAGCGTAGCCGAGATAGTGCATAGCCATTTTATCTCCGATATATCTGCGAAGCTTTTTTTCATAGAGTGAAAGTACGCCTGTGCCCATACCGAATATCCACTCGCATTCGGGCCATATTCTCGGCACGATGGGAGAAACATCAAAACCTTTTCTGAATTCTGCACGGAGTTCGTCTGCTCTCTTCGGATTGGGTTTCAGCTTTTTCAGGAGCTTTTGACGGATACCGTCGGGCATTTTGATGTTTTCGTTTATTGTTCCCTTTTCGATATCATCACAGAGCATTTCCCAATTGTTTTCAAGATAGAAAAGCATTGATTCAAGAGTTGTAATAAATATGGTTGTCAGATAGGATACTCTTCTGTCTTGCAACGCAAAACGGAGTTTCGCATAATGCATATCCATATCAACGGGCTCGTTGTGATACATAACCTCTGCCGGTGTTGTGTTGAAAAGAGGAATTAAAGGCCGCAGATTAAGCAGAGGAATTGATGAAATACAGCTTACTCTTTTACCGCCCGGAAGCTTTCGGCTTCCGATTTCAGCGGTATTCAGTCCTCTTTGAGGCGGAAGCAATCTGCCCTGTTCCCTGAAGTATTTAACCGCACATCCGACCGGTGCGCTGAATCCGAAGCATTGGCAAATCCATTCTGCCCGACCCGAAAGCGGAACGAGCTTTGACCTGCCGGTACTGCCGGAAGATTCGGTAAATCTTCTGATAACACGGTTTGTGATAAGCCCCTTTTCACCGTTTGCCATTCTCCAAACATAGTCCTCATAATCGGCATAGGTTGAAAGCGGAACAATATTCTGATAATCCTCAACACTCTTTACATCTCCGAAATTGTTCGCTTTGCCGTAAACGGTTGTTTTGTTATCTTTCATCAGACCGAGCAACAGCTTTTTCTGAGTCTTATCGGCTTTTTTGCAATAATGCTTCAGTTTGGCAAGTTCTGCCATACCGAGACCTCCCGCAAAAAGAGCAGGTATTTGTCTGATTGATACTTTAGCCATTTTTATGCTCCCTTGACATAATCCGCAAGCTTGCCGACGGTATCGAGTTCTCTGAAATTATCTGCCGTAATACGAACTCCGAATTCATCAAAAAGCTCCTCACCGAAGCAAAGCAGGTCAAACGAGGACATTCCGAGATCGTCCTTTATTCTTGTTTCGGCAGTTATTTCATAATCGGGTTCAACATATTTGAGAAGAATTTCAATAACTTTTTTCATATTATTTCACCTTATCTTCCTTGATTTTTGCAAGAATTTCTGACACTTTGATATCGGGATTTTCAATGCCCAAAAGGAATGTGTCAATCATTTTATCGTAGAAATGATGAAGCTCAGCCACGGGGCTGTTAACGATTCTGTATTCAAAGTTAAAATCAAGTCCGTTGTCATTGCTTCTGTGCATAACCGTCAGATAAAGAGGCTGAACGGAAGCGTCGTTGTTATACCAGAAGCCACGGCTTGATTTTTTCATTTCTTCGCCGTAATACGGCATCGGGAAATGAGGATGATAAGAGAATGTTATGCATTCATATGTATAACGGGTGCCGCATTTCATGGCGAGGTGCCTGAGCATAACCGCTTCCATTGAACCCATATTTGAATGTTCAAATATATCGTTCTGCGCCTTTTCAATGACCCTGACTGCTTCTTCAAAGGTCATTTCGGGTTCAACAATGTTTCTCATTGAGAAAAAGTGCATTCTTACTCCGCCCGATTTTTTGTCAAGCAGGGTCGCACGGCGGTTAACCATAAGCTTATATGAAATATCTTTTTCATCATTGTTGAATGACGAAAGTGCGCTTCTCATGCCCATCATCAGAACGCAAGGCAGGGAAAGACTTCTTTCCGAACACATTTTTATAAGCTTTTCCGATGTTTCGGCGTCAAGGCTGAATCTGAGGGTTCTTGATTCAGGGTTGGCGTCAAGAACTTCCGCTTTTCTTAGGTTGGGTTTCTTTTTATCAATTCTCTGCTGAATCAGACGGCTCGGGCGAACATAATCCGTATAAATCGGTTCCGGCTCGTTTTTGATTGTGCCTTTCCAGAATGCAACATCCTTTTTGTGCTGTTCCGATTTCGGATATTCCAATTCTTTCTCAACCATTTCAATGTAGCTTCGCATCGGCTTAGGATAAGCCGTGCCGTATTTCTTGTGTAAATAAATCGAAAGTGCGTCGGCGAGAAAAGCTTTTGATGAATAACCGTCAAATGCAAGGTGATGAAGCTTCATATAAATGCCGTTATAGTCGTTTTCAAGATGAATTATTCTGATTTCGTTAACGGGTTTATCATACATATCAATGATTGTATGTGAACGCTGTTTCAGAAATTCGTGGGCATCATCCCATGACATCGAGGATAAATCCTCTTCGATAATTTCGATTTCGTGTTTATCCGCAAGATACTGATAAACCTTGTTGAACGGGCGTTTTGCGAAGCGCAGACGCATTGTATCGCATCTGTCCATTGCCTCATAGAGAGCCTCTTTCATCGTTTCGGTGTCAAAATCACCCTGCCAATAGTAGCCCGTTACGATATTAAGCACGGGCGCATCCTTGCTGTGATGCCGGGAAACATAGAGCATAAGAGACTGAGCGGGAATAAGAGGATATGCGTTGACTTTTTTTCCGTTTTTAAGCTTGATTTCCATTGTGTTCCCTCCGAATTTTAAAATTCAGTATGGTTTCTCTTTATTTTATTTGTTGAGGTTTTGGGAAACGGAGTTTCTCTCAAACGAAGCATTGCGATTTCTCTTTCGGGTCTTTCTCCCTTATTGGCTTCTTTAACTTTTTCGTTAAGATACGCTTCAATATCGTCAATACCCATCATTGCCGCAAACTCCGAATCGGGATAAACCTCGGCGATAATTCTGTCATTTTCGGCGCTGACAACAATTTCTTTAATAACCTTTTCGTCAGCAAATTTCTTTTCAAGCTCTTCGGGAGAAACATTTTCTCCGTTTGAAAGAATGATAAGATTCTTCATTCTTCCGGTAACATAAAGATGCTCTCCGTCATCGCTTATCCTTCCGAGGTCGCCTGTTTTGAGATATCCGTCATCGGTGAATGCTGCGGCGGTTTCTTCGGGCATTTTGTAATAACCCATCATAACAGACTTGCCCTTGACCTGAATTTCACCGTCAACAATTCTTGTGTCAAAGATGCTTTTCATAAGCTTACCGCTTGAATACTTATGTTTGTTGCTGTTATCTCCGGTTGTGATTTTGGGGCTTGTCTCACTCATTCCGTAACCCTGACGGAGAAGAATTCCGTGTTTTCCGTATTCATCAATAAGACTTGGAGAAACATATGCACCGCCGACTGCTATCCAATTTATATTTTTGCCGAATACTTTTTCGGCAGCCTCTCTCGGAGTAAGCTCGGGAAATTTTTTGTGAAGAATATTGACTTTTCTGATGAGGGTTTCGCAAATCATCGGAACCAATCTCATTGTTGTGGGTTGAAATAGCAAAAGGTTCTTGCCGATATTACTCATCTCACCATTAAGGCAAACCGTAAAGCCTTCAAGAAGAGATTTGAAATAATCGCTTGTAAAGCAGAAAATATGATGCATCGGAAGCACCGAAAGGAGTACCTCATCTTTTTCGTGTTCAAACTCCGTATAAGTTATGTTTGCAATAAGGTTTGACGACGAAAGCATAACACCTTTCCTTTTGCCGGTTGTACCCGATGTGTAAATAATGGTTGCACAGTCTTCGGGGTTAAGTTCGATTTCGGAAAGTGAAGCATATTCCGAATCGGCACTGTATTTTTCATAAATGTCTGCAAACCAATCGGCGTTACCCATATTTACAATAACTTTCAGTTTGCCGTATTTTTCGGCAATCACCTTTGCATTTTCGGCAAATTCATCCTCATAAAACAGAGCGTCAATATCGGCCGCTTCAAACAGCGTTACCGCTTCTTCGGCAGATGTATTGGGGGCAAACGGAACAAAAACATTTCCGCTGACAAGAGCTCCTGTCATGGCGGTAATGTATTCGTATGATGTTTTTCCGATAATTGCAATGTGCATTCTTTCAGGGCATACGGAACGGATATATCTGCAGATTGCAAGACTGTTGTTGCGAAGGTCAATAAAGCTTTTTTCGATTATTTCATCTCCGACGAGATACTTAATAAATGGTTTTTTTTCGTATAAATCCGCACTGTTGTCAATCAAATCTCTGACCGTGTGAATTTTTGAATAATCGTTCTTTTTCATTAACAAATCACCTCTGATTTTATGATTGAATTTATTCTCACGGCTAATATATAATCGGGGTGTAATTGAAATGTGTGAGATTTGTTAAAGTTTTGTTTGTGGCAGGGAAAAAGGCGGCCTGACTTTATCGGTCAAGCCGCCCGTATCTTTTTTTGATAATTGCAAATGCTGTATCACCTCCGTTCGGCGGAGCTTTCCCTCAATGGGAAACCGAACAGATTATCATAAGCCGAGCCTATCAGAAATATCAAACGGATATGTCACGAAATATTGACAATTGAGAGAATAAGATATATAATGATTAAAAGTTCGTGCTCGTGCACGGAAACGAAACGGGAGTGAAACAATGGCGATAACTGCAAAAGAAATTGCACGGCTTGCGGGCGTGAGCCGAGGAACCGTTGACCGTGCTTTGAAAGACCGCCCCGGAATAAGCGATGAAACAAAACAGAAGATTCTTGAAATCGCAAAACAACATGATTATAAGCCTAACATTATCGGCAAGGCTCTGGTATATTCGGGAAAGCCGATAAAAGTGCCCGTTATTCTCAACAGCATCGGCAACCCGTTTTTTGAAGATGTTAAAGCGGGTATTTCCGCCGCCCGTGACGAATATTCGGGCTACGGCTTTGAAACCGAGCTTTTTGAGTTCAAAGGCTATGAACCGAAAAAGCTGATAAAACTGCTTGACGAACTGCCCGACGGGACATCACAGCTTGTTTTAACTCCGATTTGCTGCAAAGAGGTTGAGGAAAGGCTGAGGCGGCTTCTCAAAAAGGGAGTGCGGATAGTAATGCTCTCAAGCGAGCTTGAGGGGCTTGACGGCTCGGTTTATGTGGGCTGTGATTACTATAAAAGCGGATGTGTTGCGGGCAGGCTGACGGGTCTTTTGTCAAACGGCTCTGCAAAGCTTTATATTATGACGGGAAGCGCTCATCATAAAGGTCATGCTCAGCGAGTTGAGGGCATACGGTCGGTTATAGAAAAGGATTATCCGCAAATCGAAATTGTCGGAGTTTCCGAGAGCAATGACGACGATGAAACGGCGTATTCGGCCATGAAAAATGCTCTTGAATGCCACCCGGAGCTTGATTTTGTCTATATAACCGCCGCAGGAGTTAAAGGAACGCTTCAGGCGCTAAAAGAGCACGGCTCTCATGCCCGGGTCTGCACCTTTGACGACCCGCCGATAACCCGTGACGCTCTGCTCGGCGGCGAAGTTCTTGCAACCATCTGCCAACAGCCGTTTGAGCAGGGATATCTGGCAATAAAAGCGCTGTTTGAAAGCATAATTCTGAAAAATGAGCCTCAAAGCAGAATATGTACGGATTTAACCGTAAAGGTTGATAAATCACTGTAATCAAGAAACGGGGTTTTGTTTTATGAAGTATTTTTCGGTTGCTCAATATAACAAAGATAACGGTTTGATAAAAGAGAGCCGTCTTGACGAAATCAAATCAATATCCGTTTCAGAAATTTCAAAGCCGACGGAAAATTCGGGAATAAGAACCGAAACGGTTTTATCAGTTAAAAAAAGTTTTCCGAACAAAGCGGCTGTTAAGCTGGTAATCGAAGAATCGGATTGGGACGACAATAACTATATTTTTGCGCCTGCGGCGCTTTACAACGGAAACAAGTTTATAAGCATTCACAAGGATTATCCGCCGATGCTTTCTAAAGAAGAAGCCAAGCTATACTCAGGGAAAACCGTCATCACCGATGTTCCGAGGCTTGACCCGGAAAAGAGCGGCTGCGCCCAACTCGAAGTCGGCGATTTATCAGTCCCCTGCTTCGGATATTTCAGCGAAAAATCCGAAACGGGTTATCTGATGTTTTTTGAGCCAAAAAATGAGCTCGGAAATTTCGGAATAACCGTTGCCGAGAACAGGGAAAGCAAAAAAGCAAGCTTTGTTCTGTCGTCGCCCTGTATGCGAATTCCGAATAAATACGGAATGTGCACAACTCTTGAAAAATCCGACGATACGGGCGCAGTTCTGAAAGCGGGCAGTAAGGTCACTTTTTCATATTACGAATATAAATTCCACTGCGGAAGTATCTGCGAATTTCTCAATAAATTCTTTGAACTTCGTCGGAATCAGAATCTGCCCGTCAGCCACCCGAACATGCTTCCGTGGAACCGTGCTTTTAATCTGATTGAAGAAAAATACAACACACGGAATTGGGAGAACGAAGTCGGATTTTATAAATCCTCGGAGGCTGAAGGCAGTATTTACCGTCAATGGCAGACCGGCTGGGTCGGCGGAACGATGAACACCCTGCCGGGGCTTATTCTCGGCAACGGTGAAACAAAAGAGAAAAGCGAAAAAACGCTGAATTTTGTGTTTGATAAGCTCCAACACGAAAGCGGATTTTTATACGGCGTTTTCTGCGACGGCAGAGCCTACGGCGACAATTTTTCAGACCCCGAAAATATCAATATCGTTATGAGCCGCAAGAATGCAGACGCCCTTTTCTTTTTGGCAAAGCAGGCATTTCTTCTGCGTGACAGCGAATCAAAGCTTTATCCTAAGCTGCATAGCGGGCTGAAAAAGCTTGCGGACGCATTCATGCGGTTTTATGAGAAAAACGGCGATATCGGGCAATTCATTGATATTGATAAAAACGAGCCGTATATTGGCGGCTCTGCAAGCGGAGGATTGGTTTGTGCAGGGCTTGCGCTTTGCGCCGAGCTTTACGAATACCATGCCTACCTTGAAACAGCCGAAAGAATTGCGGAAGAACATTACTGCAATTATGTTTCAAAGGGCTATACAAACGGCGGCCCCGGCGAAATCTTGTCGTGCCCCGACAGCGAATCTGCGTTTGCTCTGCTTGAAAGCTTCGTCACTCTTTACCGCATGACGGATAATAAAAAATGGCTCGGTTACGCCGAGGACACCGCTTCGCTTTGTTCAAGCTGGTGCGTTGCCTACGACTATTCATACAAAAAAGACACGCAGTTTTATGAGCGGAAAATTGCAACCACGGGCGCAGTCTGGGCAAATCTTCAGAATAAGCACGCCGCTCCGGGGATATGCACCATGTCGGGCGAATCACTTTTGCATCTCTACCGTGCGACGGGCAAAACGGAGTATCTTGAGCTTCTGAGGGATATTTCTCATAATCTTACTCAGTTTGTCAGCACGCCCGAAAATCCCGCTTACGCAAGCTATGTCTGGCATAACAATCCCGCTCACATGCAAAAGCTCACAAACAGAATGTGTGCAAAAACGCTTTTCTCTTTATCTTCAAAAAGCGAAAAAATGAGAAAAGCGCTTGAAACGAAATACAACAAAATTTTCAACCCTGTCGGTAGAATAAACGAAAGAGTAAATCTTTCCGACTGGGAGGGCACAAACAATGTCGGCGAGCTTCCGCTCGGTTCATGCTGGTGCGAGGTTTCGGCAATGCTGACCTATCTTGAAATCCCGGCGGTCTATATCCGCAAGGATACGGGCTTTTGCTTTGCGCTTGACCACATTGAATGCTCGGTTAAAAGCAAAACCGAAAGCGGCTTTACGCTTGAACTTTATAATCCGACAAAATATGACTCGAATTACAGGATATTTATTGACGGAGGAGCAAACGAGGCTCTGCCGCCATACAGGACACTTCCGATGAAAGATATTTTCCTCTGCTCGGGCGAGCGGAAACAAATAAACATCAGCAGGTGATGAATATGTTTGAAATAAGAGAAAAAGACTTTTACCTGAACGGAGAAAAGTTCAACATTTATTCCGGCGCAATTCATTATTTCCGTGTGCCTCATCAATACTGGGAGGATCGCCTCAGAAAGCTCAAAGCGGCGGGTCTGAACACGGTTGAAACCTATATTGCATGGAACATGCATCAGCCGAAAGAGGATGAATTCCGATTTGAGGGGCAAAGCGATGTTGTGCGCTTCATCAAAACAGCGCAGGAGTTGGGGCTTTATGTTATCGTCCGTCCGGGTCCATACATATGCGCCGAATGGGATTTCGGCGGTTTCCCTTCCTGGCTTCTGAAATATGACGATATCAGGCTGAGATGCTTCAGCGAACCTTATCTGAGCTTTGTTAAAAAATATTTTGATGTTCTGCTCCCGAAGCTTGCTCCGCTTCAAAGCACCAACGGCGGTCCGATTCTGATGATGCAGATCGAAAACGAATACGGAAGCTATGGCAGAGACAAAAAATACCTTTCATATCTGCGTGATCTTATGCGTGAAAACGGAATAGATGTTCCTCTGTTCACCTCTGACGGCGAAAGCCGCTATCATCTTTCCGGCGGAAGCCTCGAAGATGAATTCAAGGTTGTCAATTTCGGCTGTTACCCGAAAGACGGTTTTAAGGATCTGAAAGAATATCAGCCCGGCAAGCCGCTCATGTGCGGCGAAATGTGGTGCGGCTGGTTTGACCATTACCGTGAAGAGCATCACGGCTCTGACGGCAGCGGCGCAAAGGAATATATTGACAAGCTTCTGAATCAGTTCTTTGAAGAAGATGCAAGCTTCAATTTCTATATGTTCCACGGGGGAACGAATTTCGGCTATATGTCGGGCGCAAACTACGCAAATGTTTATCAGCCCACAACCACAAGCTATGATTACGACGCTCCGCTTAACGAATACGGCGGCTATACCGCAAAATATTATGCAATGCGTGAGGCTTTGTGCAAAAAGCGTGGTGTTAGTATTCCGCTTCCGCCCGAGCCCGAAACTCAGAACATAGGCGATGTTGAGCTGACCGAAGCTGCGTCTCTTGCGGAGAATGTCAAAAATATCGGCACGCATCATTTTGACCATATTCCGCATTACATGGAGCATTACGGGCAAAGCCACGGTCTGATTTTGTATCACACCGAAATCGAGGGCAATTATCCCGACACATCAGTTTATGCCGACGGGGTTCACGATATCGCCTATGTTTATGTTAACCGCAAATTTGTCGGCAAATTCGACCGAAGCGAGCCGCTGACGGAACAGCAGAAAGAATTCGGCGTTCAGGCAAAGGAAAGCTTCAGATTTCCGATTCCCGCCTTTAACGGAAAAATTGAGATTGATATTCTTGTTGAAGCCATGGGACGCATTAATTTTGACAAGCGCATTCACGACCGTAAGGGGCTTGCAAATGTCTGCATCGGCGAGCAGTATGTTTATGATTTTGACATTTATACTTTACCCGTTGAAAAGCTCGATAAGGTTGAATACGGCTCGGACGGCGGCTTCCCTGCATATCTGAAGGGAACATTTGAAGCAGAATCAAATGCCGACTGCTTTGTTCACCTTGACGGATTCACCAAAGGCTATGTCTTTGTTAACGGCATTAATTTGGGCAGATATTGGAATGTCGGGCCTTGCAGAGGGCTTTATCTGCCCGGAGTATGGCTGAAAGAGCACAATGAAATTGTTGTTCTTGAGCTTGAAGGCTGCAAAGATAAATCGGTAAAAATTACCAACAGACCTTAAAAACGCTACGGTATGAATATTTAGGGAGGATTTTTATGCAGAACTGGGTTATATGTTACGGCTTTGCGCCGTCAGAAATCACGGAGCAATCGGGTAAAATCATTTTGGAAAACGGGCTTATCCGCCGTGAAATTGAAACAAGCGGGTGCAGAACGGTATCGTTTTATAATCTTCAAAAGGATATTGAGCTGATTTCCGCCCCGAGAAGTGATTTCGGAATGTCCGTTAACGGAAAGTTTACAGATTCAGAATCATTTTCTTTTTTGGATTACAGAATTGTGCCGTGCGAAGAAAGAATTCCGTTCGTCAAATCCCCGACGATGACTTATTCGGGCGATTATCCGCCGAAAGGCAAGGCGATTGAGCTTTGCTACAGCGGCACAAAACTGCCCTTATCGGTAACGGTCAGATACGAGATTTATGACGGAATGCCCGTTATCATGAAACGCCTGACAGTCAAAAACATGTCTGCGGACACCGTTACGGTTGACAATATCATGACCGATGTTATGTGCATAACGGAAAACAGGGACACATTTTTTGTTGACAGCGATTTTGATTCAACAACGCAGTTTTTGGGTCTTGACATTTCAAAATATGCCAAAAATTATGCACGCTATCGCTATGATATTCTTGAGGTTGCGCCGCTTTACCGCATGAATGTTAAGCTTGAAAAAGGTGAAGAACTGCGCTCAATCTGCGCCTTTGAACTGCTTTTCGGCTCGGATTATTATGAGCACAGAATGATTGAGGTCAAAGAAATGTACCGCCGTGTTGCCCCTTGGTGCACCGATAATGTTCTGTTTTTCCATCTGATTTCAAACAGCAGCCGTGACATCCGCAAGGCTGTTGACCAATGCACGGAAATCGGGCTTGAAATGATTATTCAGTCCTTCGGTTCGGGCGTCAACATGGAAAGCTCAAACGATAATTATCTTAATCGGATAAAGAAAGCCTATGATTACGGCCATGAAAAAGGGCTGAGAATGGGCGCATATACGCTTGCGTATGTCAAGGATTACCGACCCGTCAGAGGCGATGAGGCACTTAACCACGACGGCAGCCATATCTGCCGCTGCCTTGCCTGCGACTGGGCTGAGCAGTATGTCAAGGATGTTGTTCGGTTTATTGACCGCACGGGAGCTGACGCAGTTGAAATTGACGGACCTTACGGAATGCTCATGTGTTCGGGCGGCAAAACTCACCGTCACGACGATTTCACCGATTCGCAGTATAAGCAGTGGAAAACCTCGGTTTTTGATTGGTATCAGGAGCTGAAAAAGCGTGGAATTTACATCAACGCTCCCGATTGGCATTTCCTGAGCGGCATAAACAGATGCCCCGTTGGCTATGAGGAAATCGCTTTTTCCGAAAAGCGGGCTGAACAGCTTATCACTTCCCGAATTTATTATTACAAAGGAACATTTGATAAAAACCCGTCTCAGGGCTGGGGCTTCCTGCCTCTCAATGTTTATCACGGCGGCGGCGAGGACGCAACATTTTTCCCGACCGAAAAGAACGCTTTTGAATTTGATTGGGCTTTGGCTCAGATTACCGCAAGCGGAGTCTGGCCGACCATCCGTGGAAAATGCGTTTACGATTCGGAAAAGGGCAAGGAAATCCTGAAAAAGTGGGTAGCGGTATTCAAGAAATACCGTCAGGTTCTCAACGGCATAACGGTTCACTTTATGCCCCCACGCATCAACCCCGAAAAGCCCGACAGAACAACCTGCATTGACGCCGTTATGAATCAGCTACCCTACGGTGATGTCAGAGGCTTTGTTATGTTCTTTAACCAGACCGATGAAGAACGCACGGAAGAAATCACTCTGCCCGTTTATTATACGGGGCTGACGGATCTTTCTTCACCCCCTGCTCCCTTTGAGAACACCAAAAACAGCGATGTTCTCTACCCCATTTACGGCGAGGAAATTGCTCCGCTTGTCATAAAAGCCCGTGACGGATCACAGAGAACCTTTATCACCGATGAAAAGGTTGAGGACAAAGCGATTCCGCCGCTTCCCGAAGCGAAGCTTACCGAGCGTGAAATCTGCATTTCCGAGGAGGACGGCGCACCGATGAATTACGGAATCGACACCAACGGAAATGTTAAAATGAAAATAACCCTGCCCGCAATGTCCTATAAATGGTATGTTCTTCGCAAACCAAGCGAAGAAAACTGATTATTTTCTTATCGGATATTGTTCTTTTATAAATCAAACGGCTTGTGTCGGAAATTGAACCGATGCAAGCCGTTTGTTATTGTTCAACAGTATATTTATGTCCGTTTTCCGAATATTTCTTTTTTTATGCCGCAAGTTATTGACTGAACGGTCAACTTGCAGTATAATAAATTGACCGAACGGTCAATAATTTCCGAAAGCAATTTCGGCTTTCAAAGGAGATAATGTTACATTGGTTGAATATGTGTTTCGCTGGATATTAACGCTTGCCGTTGCTTTCATTGCGGGAAAGCTGATGACAAAAATTAAGATGCCGTCAATTCTTGGGTGGCTTGCGGCAGGAATGCTGCTCGGCCCTCACGCTTTGGGTCTTTTGCCGCAGGGAACAATGGATGCGGGCTGGTACAAAATAATAATAACATGGATGCAATGCGCATTCGGCTTGATGCTCGGCACGGAGCTTGTCTGGAGGAAGCTGAAAAACTCGGGTAAGGCGCTGATTGTAACGACCTTAACGCAGTCGCTCGGAACCTTTGCATTGGTCAGCCTTGTATTCGGAATTGTTTTTGCATTTACCGACATTCCGATATATCTTGCGTTTGTGTTCGGCAGTATCGCTCTTGCAACCGCTCCCGCACCCGCATTATCCATAGTTAACGAATTTCATGCAAAAGGGCCTGTAACGGACACCCTGCTCCCCATGGCGGTGCTTGACGATGTTGTCGGAATTGCAGTATTTTTCACGGTTAACTCGCTTATTGCGAGAGCGGTTTCCTCAGGCTCGGTTCCGTTTTATATGATTCCCGTTATGATTTTTCTGCCGATAATAATAGGCGCAGTTGTCGGAGTTCCGACAGGATTTCTCTTGAAACGGTGCAGAAACAAGGCGGTTACTCTTGCCGTTCTGCTTTCGGGAATAACCGTGACAATGCTCATCGGAACGCTCGTTAACGGCAGATTGCCTTCGGGCGTTACGCTGAATTACATGCTGATGGGAGTTGCGTTCTCGGCTGTGTTTGCCAACATGACCGATGAAGAAAGGCTCAAAGAAATAAACGGCTGTTTTTCGCCCGTTCTCGGAGTTTCGCTGCTTGCTGCAATCGTTGACCTCGGAGCTCCGCTGAATTACCGCCTGATTCTCGGCGCAGGTCTCTATACTTTTATCTATATTTCAGCCCGTGGTTTCGGCAAATATTTCGGCGCACGGTTCGGAGCAAGAATAACCGGAATGCCTGCAACTGTAAAGAAATATCTCGGCTTAACTCTGCTTCCCCATTCGGGAGTATCGCTTGTTTTCACGGGAATTGTCTGCGTCACTCTTTCTGCCGCAAAACCTGAGCTTGCCAAAATTGTTCAGGGTACGGTAGCGGCGGCTGCGGTAATAAATGAAATCATTGCGGTTATCGCCGCAAAGAAAGGGTTTGAAAAAGCGGGGGAAATTTAAAATTACCGTATTAAAAATCAGGGAGACGCCGTAATAACTGCATCTCCCTGATACTTTTTTATTCAATTAACACTTATCAGCCCTGACTGCTGCTCAATGCGGCGTTCAGTTCTTCTCTTGCTCTCTGTTCTTTTTCAGCTCTGAAAGCTTTCAGCTTTTCGTCCTGAGCCTTTTCGTCGAATTTATAGAAGAACATGGGTATTGCCTGAAGAAGCAGGCCGATTGCTCCCAAAGCGGTGAGCATAAAGAATATGACATTCAGAAGCAGGGTGTAGTCAACGCCTCCGATAACGGTTGCCGTCGTGGTGCTCTGAATAAGCGGCTTTGCAAGATTATTGGTGAGCTTTGACATAAGGTCAGCGTTATATCCGAATTTATCAACAACATTCAGCATGATAACATTGAATATCGCATAAGAGATTTTGCCGACAAGGCTTCTGAAAGAGAATACCGTGCCTTCAAGTCTCTTTCCGGTTTTCATTTCAAGGTCATCAACAACATCCGAGAACATTGCAATAAGCAGAACGGTCATTATTCCGACGGGGAAGTTTGTGAAGAATCTCAGAACCGTGTAAACAATTGCGCCGGCAACGGTGTTGTAAGGAACAACCCAGATGCCAATTACGAAGCAAAGGATATCCGCAACAATGCCTGCGAGCGAAACGCCGATCCAAAGCGTTTTCTTATCCATCTTTTTAAGGAATACAGGCACTAAAGCCATTGACAGCATATATGAAATGCCGCTGCCTATCTGAAGAAGCGGAGTTAAAAGTCCCTCGCTTGTGAGCTGAATATTTAATCCGAAGGTGTTGTGAATCCAAGCGCACAGAGAATCTATCGGGATAACGCCCGCACAGTTCCATTTTGCAAAATACGGGAGGAACATTGCGCCGAGATTTACGAGAGACGAGAAGAACACCGCAATTACAAGGCAGATGAATTTTTTATCCTTTAATACTATTTTCAAGCCGTCAACATATTTATCTTTTCTCGGCGGGATATAGATTTTTTCCTTAATACCGAAGTAAGAGATAAACATGGGCACTGCGGCCATAACGCCGAAAATAATCGCCGCTCCGAAATAGCCTTCTTTTTGGTTCTCTCTGCCCCAGAAGCCTGCAACCGTGAAGAAAAGGACGGAGGGCAGAACCGTGCCGAGCGAGCCGATAATATTGCTGAAAGAAACGGCTTTAACACGCTGTTTATCCTCGGGGAAAACAAGAGGAGTCAAACCCTGATAAGGAATATCAAGGGCGGTGTAAACGGTGTAATAAATCAGATATGCAACGATTGCATAGATGAAATTGCCTTTTTGACCGAAGTTAACGGGAGCAAACAGAATGGCGGTTGCAATAATGGCAGGGCCGCTCATCCACAGTATGTAAGGCCTGCATTTGCCGTTTTTGGTGTGGGTTTTATCAACAATCATTCCCATGAGCGGGTCGTTGATTGCGTCCCAGATTTTCGTTGCCGAAAGCACAATACTCGTCATTGCAAGAGAAAGGCCGAGAACATCCGTGAAATACATGTTCAGCGCCGTTCCTATCAAGGTGTAGAGCGTGCTTGTGCCAAACGGCAAAAGAGAAAACATGAGTATCTCTTTTGTGTTTTTGTCCTTGAGATTGATTTTCATTTTCAGGAATACCCCCTGCTTACTTATATTCCCAAACAAAAGGTTGACACCGGCTTGAATTAGGAATATACTATTATTGACCGCTCGGTCATTAATGGTATTATAGCCATTATTGACCGCTTTGTCAATAAAAAAAGAAAAAGAATGAGAGGGCAAGTCGTTTTATGGAAAAAAACCTCAAAACGGAAATCACAAAAAGCAAAATAATCAAAGCCGCAACCGAGGAATTTGCCCTTTACGGCTTTGACGGTGCGGCGGTTAATCAGATCTGCCAGAAGCACGGCATTTCAAAAGGGCTTATTTATCATAACTTCGGCGGCAAAGAGGATTTGTATCTCTGCTGTGTTGAAGAAGCCGTTAACGGATTTATCGAATACATGAGCGGCAAGGACTTCGGAACGGATTTTAAGCTTTATATGAAAGAAAGATATGAATTCTTTTCGGAAAATCCTTATTACAGACGGCTTATTTTTGCCGATGTACTGACTGACAACTCAGAATTTTCAAAAAAGCTAAATGACATAAGAAGCAGGTTTTATGAATTCAATAAAAAAGTATATCTGCGTGCGATTGACGGAATCGAGCTTCGCAAGGGTGTTTCAAAGAATGACGCATCGGAATACTATTCTCTGCTTCAGAACATACTGAACGGATATCTGAACGGCGGCAATGCTTCGGCAGAAAGCTTTGACTCCGCTTTCATAGCACATGAAAAAAGTCTTGAAAAACTGCTTGATTTTATGCTTTACGGCATAGCACGGGAGGAAAACAAATGAAAAAAGTTTATGTTGTTTCAAAAACTCATCTTGATTTGGGCTTTACGGATTATGCGGAAAACATTCGCCGCAAATATATCGATGAATACATTCCCTCTGCCGTCAGCCTTGCCGAAAAGGTTAACACCGAGAGCAAAAAAAGCTTTATCTGGACAACGGGCTCATGGATAATCAAGGAAGCGCTTCATCATTCGGACAGCGGCAAAAAAGCGAAGCTTATTAATGCGCTCAAATCGGGCAACATTGTTCCCCACGCAATGCCTTTCACAACTCATTCGGAGGTTTTTGACGAGGAAACCTTTGATTACGGGCTTTCGATAGTCGATGAAATTGACGAAATAAGGGGCAGAAAGACCGTTTCGGCAAAAATGACCGATGTTCCCGGTCACACCAAGGCGATAGTTCCGCTTCTGGCAAAGCACGGAATCAAGCTTCTGCATATCGGCGTTAACGGCGCATCCGCCGTGCCCGAGGTTCCCGAATGCTTCCTTTGGAAATGCGGAGAGAGCGAAATCGTGGTTATATATTCGGGAGAATACGGCGGCGCTTTCAAATGCGAGTTTACCGATGAAATCCTTTGGTTTGACCATACTCTTGACAACTCTGGTGCACCGTCACCCGAAAAAGTCAAAGAAATGCTTTCAAAAATCGAAAGCAAATATCCCGATTATGAGGTCAGCGCAGGCACTCTTGACGATTTTGCCGAAATTATGTGGAGAATCAAGGACAGGCTTCCCGTGATTGATGGCGAAATCGGCGACACATGGATTCACGGGAGCGCATCCGACCCATATAAATCGGCGGCTTTGAGAGAGCTTATGAGCCTGAAAAGGCAATGGCTTGCCAACGGAGAAATGGTCAGAACGAGCGATGAATACAAGGGTTTTTCGGACGCACTCCTTTGCATCGGCGAACATACCTGCGGCATGGATTCAAAAACCTATCTTGCCGATTATGAAAACTACCTCAAGCGTGATTTCCGAAAAGCAAGAATAAGAGATAATGTTACGGTCAGGCACCCGCTCAGGGGCTTCCCTAAAGGTCTTGTTTTTTGGGCAGTTGCAAGCGGCAAAAAGCGTGCCTACAGCGTGATTGAAAAAAGCTGGCAGGAGCAAAGAGATTATATCAGCAAGGCTTTAAGCTGTCTGACCGAAGCTCACAGGGCGCAGGCTGAAGAAGCGCTCGGCAGGCTTATTCCGAAGCAAACGGAGAATTTTTCGGAGGACAAGGAATATACGGGGGCTGTTAAATTTTCCGATTATGAATTTGAGCTTAATGAGTTCGGCGGAATAGGCAGTTTAATCTGCAAAGGCGCTGAAATTATTCATAAAAGCAATAATCCCCTGCTTGAATACCGTATTTACACAAGCAAGGATTATGATTTTTGGTTTTCGCATTACGCCCGCAATATGAACTGTAACGGCGCATGGGCTTATCCTGATTTCGGCAGACCGCTTTTGAAATATGCCGACGGAAAATACCCCGCAGGCAGATTTTATTATAAAATGACGGGCGCTCACATTTCGGAGGAAGAAAACCGAATAAGAATCGCCGCAAACCTTCGATGCGACAAGGCTCTTTGCGAGCAGGCGGGCGCACCGAGAGAGGTTCAGATTATATATACCTTGGATAAAGACGGGCTGAAATTCGATGTTTTATGGTGCGGCAAGGACGCAAGCCGCTTGACGGAGGCAATTTTCCTGCATCTTTATCCCGCCGCCGACAGTCTCTCTCTGATAAAACTCGGCAGAGAAATCGACTATAAAAACACGGTTTCGATGGGCGGCAGAAATCTTCATGCAGTTGAAAAATGCGTTTTTTCAAATAACTGCGGGAATTTTGAAATTTGCAATTATCATTCGCCGATTATTTCGGTCGGCAGAGGAAAAATCCTTGAATATGATAACAAAATTGAAAGCTTTGAAAACGACGGCGTTGCATTTGTGCTTCAAAACAATGTGTGGGGCACTAATTTCCCGCTTTGGTATGAGGACAACGCTCGGTTTACTTTCTGCATAAAGGAGAGCTTATGAAACTGATTTACAGAAAGCCTTTGATTTTCCCTGCCTGGGCGATATTTACTAACAAGGATGCGGGAAAAAGACTGTATTCTCTTTCCGAAAGCGGTGTTGAATTCAGTTGCGATCGCTCTCCCCTGCCTCATTTTAATCATATTGAAATGACGGGATTTCAAGCCTCATCAATCATCAGCTACAGAATCAGCCAAAAAAGGAAACTGAAGCTTTACATGTTTTGCGTCTATCCTCAGATACGGGTTATTCCGAACAAAACAAGGGGCGGGCTGACATATAAATTTGATAATGTTAAGATAAGCATTAACGGCATAACGCCCGATGTTGAAAAAGTTTTTTTCGACGGTGTTTTATCAATATCCGAGCAGTCGGAGGGCGTTGAAATAGTCCACCGCTTCTGCACCGCCCGAAGCAAAAAAGCGCTTATTGAAAAAATTGAGGTTATCAATAAATCCGAAAAAACGCAGTCTGTCAGCATTTCAAACCGCAAGCGCAAGCACCGTGTAAAAAATAAATATCTTGTTAATGATGAAGATGTGATGCTTTACACAAGCGTTCTGTCCGATTCGGATAATATTGAAGCAGACGGCGGTTTAAAAAACATTTCGCTTGCTCCGGGTGAAGAAAAAAGCTTTGCGGCGGTTTACGGCGCAGACAGGCTTTCATTTGAGCAAGCCGAAGAACAGCTTCGGCAAAGGCGTGATTTTATTGACGAACTTCAATCCGAACTTAAAATAACAACTCCGAACGCTGTTCTGAACCGTATGCTTGAGTTTTGCAAAATAAGAGCCTGCGAAAGCATCTTTGAAACCAAAAACGGGCTTATGCATTCTCCGGGCGGAGGAAATTTTTACGGTGCTCTGTGGACTAACGACCAATGCGAATATGCAAATCCGCTTTTTGCATATCTCGGTTATGAACCCGCCGTTGAGCAAAGCATAAACTGCTACCGCCTTTATTCAGAATTTGCCGAAAGCGACAAAGCTATTCCCACAAGCATTATTGCCTGCGGCGATGATATCTGGAACGGTGCGGGCGACAGAGGCGACAGCTCCATGTATCTTTACGGACTGAGCAGATTTTTGCTCAGCAGCGGCGATAAACAGCTTGCCCGTCAGTTTCTTCCGTCAATCAAAAAGGCGAGCGAATATGTCATCGGCAACATAACCGAAGATAATATTGTCAAAAGCGACAGCGACGAGCTTGAAAACAGATTTGAAAGCGGAAATGCAAATCTGTCAACATCTGTCATAACCTATGACGCATTCATTTCTTTGTCATTCATTTTCAAAGACTTGGGAGATAATGAGCAAGCCGAAAAATATCTTTCGCTTGCCGAAAAAATCAAAAGCGGAATTGAAAGCTATTTCGGAGCCGAAGTGGAAGGCTTCAATACTTACCGATATTGTTTGGAGGAACCCAATCTTCGCTCATGGATATGCCTGCCTCTCACGGTCGGAATTAACGAAAGAAAAGATGAAACCGTCAGAGCGCTTCTGTCCGATAAGCTCAGCAAAAACGGCACGGTTCTTACCAGAAGCGGCGAAAAAACATTTTGGGATCGCTCCGCTCTTTATGCAATGAGAGGTCTGTTTTATTGCGGCGAAGCTCAGCCTGCTTATAAAATGCTGATAAATTATACGGAAGAAAGGCTTTTAGGCTGTCACCCGCCTTATCCCGTTGAGGCGTTTCCCGAAGGCAATTCGGCTCAGCTTTCCGCAGAAAGCGCACTTTATCTGCGAATATTTACGGAAGGAATTCTCGGATACCGCCCCTCAGGCTTTTCGTCTTTTGAGATAAAGCCAAATCTCCCCGATGAGCTGGATTCAATCAGCTTTGAGGGCTTGCACCTTATCGGGGAAAAGTTTGATATCTCAATTAATAACGGCGAAAAATATGAAGTTACAATAAACGGCAAAAAGCTTGAAATCGGCAAAGGTCAAAAATATATTTTCAAAGCTGACAATTAATAACGGATAAAAGGGAGAGATATGCTATGAATTATAAAATCAAAAGAAATCTGCACACGGATTTCAAAGTGATTGAAGAAAACAAACTGCCGCCGAGAGCCTATTTTATTCCGTTTTCGGGCGAAGCGGAGCTTGAAAGCACGGATTACAAAAATGAGCGCTATAAATCGGACAGAATAACCATGCTCAGCGGCGAATGGGATTTTGCTTATTATCCGCATCTGAGCGAGGTTCCCGAAGATTTTAACACGGAAAAAGTCCGCTTTGATAAGGTGACAACACCCTCAACCTGGCAGAGAACGGGCTATGACCAGATTGCATACATTAATACCCGTTATCCGTTCCCGAAAAAGCCGCCTCATATCCCCGAGGATGTGGCTGTGGGGATTTACCGCAAAAAAATAACGCTCAGCGACTGCCCGAGAAAAATAATCACCTTTCTCGGCGTTGCGGGTGCTCTTGCGCTGAGCATAAACGGCAAATACATCGGCTATTCCGAGGGTTCGCATAACACGGCGGAATTTGACATCACAAGCGCCTGCGTCAGCGGCGAAAATGAGATAGTCGCAGTTGTTTATAAATGGAGCAACGGCACTTATCTTGAATGTCAGGATATGTTCCGTGAAAACGGAATTTTCCGTGACGCATATATTATTTCGCAGGCTGAAAACCGAATTAACGATTTTCTTTTCAGACCGCAGAAAAATTCCGACGGAACATATAATCTGAAAATCAGCATTGACGGTGATTTTTCCGACAGCGCAGAGATTGAGATTTCATCGGAAGGGCTTTTCAGCAAGACCTTAATGGGAAAAGGCAACGCCGAAATTTCATCGTTAAAGGTCAACGAATGGACGGCTGAAACGCCGAATGTTTATAAAGTTATTATTACAGTCAAAGACGGCGACAGGGTTTGCGAAGCAATCCGCACTTATACAGGCTTCAAGGATATCAAAATAGACGGCGAGGTATTTCTGTTTAACGGAAAACCGATAAAAATGCTGGGCGTAAATCATCACGATACGCATATGACAAAGGGCTATGCGATGTCGCTTGACGATTTGGAGACCGATATCCGCCTGATGAAAGAATACAACTGCAACGCCGTCAGAACTTCGCACTATCCTCCCGACCCCGTATTTTTAATGATGTGCGACATATACGGACTTTATGCCGTTGATGAAGCGGATATTGAAACCCACGGCTTTTATGCCGTGCCTCACAGCACATATAACCCCAACAGGCTCAGCAATGACATTAAATGGGCTGACCATTATCTTGACAGGGTCAGAAGAATGTATGAACGGGATAAAAACCACCCCTGCGTTACCATGTGGAGCCTCGGCAATGAATCGGGCGGCTATAAATGCCAGGATGTCTGCTATGATTTTCTCAAGAAAGTCAATCCCGAAATCCCCGTTCACTATGAGGGTGCAATCAGAAGCAAGCGCTGGGCTTATGATGTTGTTTCAAGAATGTACGGCACTCCCGACCTTATGAGAAAAATTCTTAAGGGCACGGCAGGCGATAAATATAAAGGCAAGCCGTTTTTCCAATGCGAATACGCTCACGCCATGGGCAACGGACCGGGCGGACTTGAGGAATATATGCAGCTTTTCTATTCCTCAGATCAGTTTATGGGCGGCTGCATTTGGGAATGGGCGGATCACAGCGTTTATGACGAAAAAGCAAAATATAAATGGACCTACGGCGGCGACCACAACGAGCCGATTCATGACGGCAACTTCTGCGTTGACGGATTGTTCTATCCCGACAGAAAGCCGTCAAGCGGCGCTCTTGAAATGAAAGTCTGCTACCGCCCGATCAGAGCAAAATATCTCGGCAACGGAGCTTTTGAGCTTTGGAACACCCGCAGTTTTACCGACAGCTCCGATATCGTCATTGATTATTCAGTTTCAGTCAACGGAAAAACCGAGATGACAGGCAACTTCGGCTGTGTTATTCCCGCAGGCGGAAAAGCAACCGAAAAAATCAATTCTCCCCTGCTCAATCAGCCCGATACGGATGTTTTCGTCAATCTTACATATAAGAACAAAACCAGCGGAGAGGAAACGGCGGTTGAACAACTCGTTATTTCATGCGCCAAACCGAAAAAAGCCGACAAGCGTTCGGCGGCTGATATTTCGGTTTCGGTCAATGAAATCAATGTTGCTTTTGACGGCGGCAAAGCCGTGTTTGATAAGAAAACGGGCTTGGTCAGCTGCGTAAAGAACGGCGTTGAATATCTCAACCAAAATCCGATTGATAAAGTCAAGGGCTTCGTTCCGCACATATACAGAGGCAGGCTCGACAACGATCAGTATATGGTTATTTTCTGGAAAATCGTCGGTCTTGACTGCGCCGAGCCGAGGCTTGCCTCCTGCAAGGTTAAAACCGAAAACGGTTTAAAATATGTCAGCACCGTCTGGAATTTTGTCACAAGAGGCGTGTTTGTGCTTGCAAGGGCTAAAGTGAATTATTTCTTTGACAAAAGCGGAAGAATAACCGTCACCGCTTCGCTGAAGAAGCTTTGCCCGCTCACTAACCAGCTCCCCCGCTTCGGCGTTCACGCCGAGCTGAACAGCAGCTTTGAAAATGTTGAATATTACGGCAGAGGACCCGTTGAAAACTATTCCGATTTCAAAGAGCATTCACCCATCGGAATTTATGAAACAACGGTTTCCCGAATGGCTCATAAATATATCAAGCCGCAGGATTCGGGTAACAGAGGCGACATTCGCTTCGGAATGCTTTCGGATAAAAACGGAGCAAGCATTAAATTTGAGGCAAATGAAAAATATCTTAACTTCAACGCAAATCATTTCACTCTCGGTCAGTTGAAGAAAGCCAAGCATATCGAGGATTTGCCCGATACCGACACCACCTTTGCGGCGATTGACGGCTTTGTCCGTGGAACAGGCTCGGGCAGCTGCGGACCGATTCCGTCAAAAGAACACATTATCAGATTCGGCTACACTCACCCGATTAAATATTCATTCACCGTTACCCTAAGGAGACACCATGGATTTTAACAGTTTATCTTTTAATGCGGTTTATTCCGCAAACGGCAAGGAGCTTGAAACGCACGAATTAAAAAATGAGCATTTTGAAATTTCCGTTGAGGTCTGCGGCGACTGCATTTATGCGGATATAGCTCCCAAGACCGCAGTTTCATTCAAAAAGCTTTGTTTTGAGCTCCCCTATCGTTATTCTCCGGAGAGCAGAATATTCGTTAACGGTTATCAGAGCTGGACGGACAGCCTTGAATATTCCGTCGGCGAAAGCATGAATGAACTGACGAAGCTGACCGAATTCTGCATAACCAAAACTCCGATAAAAGCAATAGGACTTCCGAAATCGGGCGATTCGCTTTTTCACAAATTCCCGAGAAAGAGCAATCTTTTTTACGGCTGGTCATACGGCTATGTCAGAAACGGCGGAGATGTTACGGTTTTCGGCTCGCTCGATGAGAGAAGCGGCTTTACATGCGTAACCTTTGATGTTGATAAAAATGCCGTCATAATCGAAAAAGAGCTTGAGGGCGTTGTTTTCGACAGCGAAAAAAGAATTCTTTCATTTACGGTCATCAGCGGAAGCTATGATGAAGCGTTTGACAGCTATTTTGAAAAAATGGGAGTATCCTGCCGCCAAAGCAAGCGCAGAACAGGCTATACGACATGGTATAATTATTATGGCGGAATAACTCAAGAGGTTGTCTGCCGGGATTTGGAGAGCATAAGGAATCTCGACACTAAATTTGACTGCTTCCAGATTGACGACGGCTATCAGGCGGCAATCGGCGATTGGCTGATTACCGACAAAAAGAAATTCCCGAGCGGAATGAAACATATTGCCGACGAAATCCACAAAAGCGGCATGGAGGCGGGGCTTTGGCTTGCGCCGTTTGCGGGCGTTCCCGGCTCACGCCTTTTCAAAGAGCACAGGGATTGGTTTATCAAAGGCAAAAACGGCAAGCCCTATAAAACGGGTCATAACTGGGGCGGTTTTTATTCGCTCGATATCTATAACGAGTCCGCCCGCAATTATATAAAAAAGGTGTTTGACACGGTTCTTAACGAATGGGGCTTTGACCTTGTTAAGCTTGATTTCCTTTACGGCGCATGCGTTCTGCCCTTGCATAATAAATCACGGGGCGAAATCATGTGCGACGCAATGGATTTGCTCCGTGAATGCTGCGGTGACAAGCTGATACTCGGCTGTGGCGTGCCGCTGATGCCTGCTTTCGGCAAGGTTGATTACTGCCGAATCGGCTCTGATATTTCGCTGAAATGGGAACGCTCAAAAAATATTATCCGTGAAGATGTTTCAACTCCTCACGCCGTTTCAAACAGCATTTTCAGGCGGCATCTTAACGGCAGAGCGTGGCTGAATGACCCCGATGTTTTTCTGCTTCGTGACAGTAACATCAAGATGAGCTTTGAACAAAGAAAGCTGCTGGCTAAGATTAACGGCTTATGCGGAAATCTGCTTTTCATTTCGGATAATGTCAGCGACTATTTGTCCGAACAGCTGAAGGTTCTGAACGATACATTCGCCGAAAAAAGCATTGAAATTTATTCGGCACAGTTTGTTCAAGCGGATATAATGGAGCTTGATTACAGCGAGAACGGTCAGAGAACCAAACTGCGTTTTAATATCAGAACAGGAATAATTATTAAATAATGAGGTGGATGAAATGAAAAAATCAGCAATTACGGCAATTTGTGTTTCGGCGGCGTTGGTTGTTACTGCGGCGGCGGTGTCGGTCGGTGTTCTTGTGGTTAAGCCTTCTTTAGCCATTAACAAAAACCGCAACAATCTGACCGTTAAAACCGCCGAGGAAAGAAGCCCGGGCGGCGATTACATTCATTTTCTCAGCACGGGCAGCTCAGACGCAATTTTAATCGAAAGTGACGGAAAGTTTGCAATGATTGACGCAGGAGAGGATACCGACAATCCCCGTGGCTTTGAAGGTCTGGAGCTTGATGGCTATGAAGAAAAGGTCGTTAAGTATCTTAAAGAAAACGCCGCCGACGAAAACGGAAAGGTTCATCTTGATTTCGTTCTCGGAACCCACAGCCACAGCGACCATATAGGCGGCTTTGACACGGTTATCAACGATGAGGATATCGAAATCGGCAGGGCATATCTGAAAGAATATGACAGCAGTAAAATAAGAGACTATGAGGTTGAAAAATGGGATAACCAAGAGGTTTATGACCAGATGGTTCAGGCACTCAATGCAAAAAATGTTCCCATAATCAGCAAGCCTGACGGAGAGCCGTTTACGCTCGGCAATTTCACAATCACGCTCTTCAACACCGATGACCCCGAAAATGACGATAAGGTCGGTGAAAACGATCAGTCATTCGGCGTTCTGATTGAAAAGAACGGCACAAGAGTATTCTTATCTGGCGATATTGATAACATAACCGGCGATGAAAAAAGACTTGCACCCGAAATCGGAAAGATTGATCTTCTCAAGGTCGGCCATCACAGCTACCATTATTCATCAACCGCAGGCTTCATCAGAACACTTTCTCCCGAATATTGCGTTATCACAAACAATGAATCCTCCGTTCAAAGAAGCACTCTTTTGAGAATTGAAAGAATCGCAAACAGCACAATTCTCATAACGGGCAAGGAGAACGGCGTTATCGCCGAAATCGGCTCAAACGGAGATATCAATTTCTACAACTCAATCCATCCGGAAGACTGATTTTTAAGTTAATAAAAAAGCGCAGAACCTTCGGAGCAATCCAAAGATTCTGCGCTTATTGTTTTTTTATCGTTTCTTTTCCTTGGTGGTGTTGACAAGATATATTCCGACAGCAACCATTAATACCGCCACGAAATATTGCTTTTTCAGTTCTTCTTTCAGCAGTAAAGCGGCAAATATAACGCCCAGAACGGGAATCAAAGCGTTATAAATCGCAATTTTGCTTATCGGGTGGTAAGCAAGCAGTTCGTTATAAACTCCGAAGCAAACCGCAGATATCAGAATCAATACAAAAAGTACAAGGATTCCTTTAGCATTAAAGCTCCACACGCTGTCTGTTCCGACTGCAAAGCCGATTGCAAGAAGAAAAGCCCCGCCTATGAGCATGCTCAGACCCGTGGCGTTAAGCATATTCATTTTCTTGGAAACAACCCGTGTTATAATCCCGCCGAAGCCCGCACAGCAGGCGTTGAGCAGAATCATTCCGTCGCCTCTCAGCGTAATATTTTCAAAGAAATTCTCCCCCGGCTGAATGTTAATCGAAACAATTCCCGCAATTCCGAGCACACAGCCGATTATTTTTGAAGCCGATATTTTGTCGTCGGAGAAAATAATCGTAGAAAGTATTATTAGGAAAAATCCGCCCATGGAGTCTAAAATGGTTGACCTTGCGCTCGGATTGTAGCCAAGCCCGATGTAAGCGAACATATAGTGAAGCGTTGTGTTGACTGCCGCAAACAGAATCAGCCATAAATAATCTTTTTTGCACTTAATTTCGCTTTTGGTTTTTCCGATAAGGCAAAACGCCAGAACCAACGCTCCCGCAAAAAAGAAACGGATTCCTGCAAAAAGAATTTTCCCTCCAAGGTCGTCCGGCGCAATTTGAAACTGCTGATATCCGATTTTTATCAGCGGATAGGCTAACGACCACCCCAGAGCGCAGAAAAAAGCCGGAACGGATTTGTATCTGCTGTCCTTCAAAATATTAATCATTGCAATCAGAAAATTCCTTTTACGCTTATTGCTTTTTGCGGGCAAAGCTCCTGACAGCAATAGCAACGGATACATTTTTTATAGTTGTAAACGGGCGGCTCGGCTTTGCCGTTGATGAAATCAACCGCTTTACCCTCAACCGGGCAATGGTCAACGCAAATTCCGCATTTTACGCACTTGCTTTTATCGATTACGGGCTTCCTGTTTCCGCCGGTTATTTTTGAGATAATGCTGAGAGCGGTTCTGAACTTCTCTTTATCTCTCACAACATCAAAATCGGGGTTGCCGTATTTGCGGACTAATTCGGAAATATCGCAAACGGTTGTGCTTTCTCCCTCGGTCAGAATAATTTCAATTTCTTTTTCGTCCATAGTGCCGAGTCTGACAAGCGAAGCCTGAACATTTGTGGGAACCAACGCCGGATTAAGGTGAACAAGGCGGCAAAAAACGGTGTCCAGCGCAACGGGATCGGGTGAAGCGATAATCATATTCATATTTATCGGTGAACCCGATGAAGGTCCGTTGCCCTCCATTGCAACAACGGCGTCCATAATGTGCAGGCGCTGCGGAGTGGATTTGTGGATATCGCAAAGCATTTTTGCAAAGTTGACCGCAGTGGGATATTTGACATGCCCTGCGGCTTTTCTTTTGCCGCAAATCAGACCGTACATATTTTTTACTGCGCCCGTTATTCTTTCAAGGGCATGAGTTTTCATTTTGCATAAACCTATAACGGCATCAGCCTCCGTGACCTCACGGCAATAATAAAACTCATTCGCTATTTTACCCTCGGGATATTTTACAAGCACCTCTTTATCCATATCCGCAATGGTTGCGCCGTAAAGCTCCTCATCTGTCAGCGCAAGCTTGCCGAGGGCGGCACGGCAGGTTCCGTTTGCGGGCGAGTCGCCGACTTTGACTTTATTATATTGCGATTCGTGAAGAATTCTCAGAACCGCACTGATTACCGTCGGGTGAGTTGTTATCGCTTTTTCCGATTCGGAGGGCGAGAGAAAATTGGGCTTAACCAGAATTCTTTCATCAGGCTTTACAAATTCGCCTATTCCGCCGAGGGATTCAATGCTTTTTTTAACGGCGTTATACACCTTTTCTTTGTCGTAGCTGTCACAGATTACAACGCTGACCTTTGATTTCATCATAACAACACTCCTTAATGAATCGAACCGTATATGCCTTAAAAAGCAATCATTACGCACATTCAGACATTTTCTTCCTATGGTTTATATTTTATGATAACACATTGCCTGCCTTGATTTCAATACAATAAATGCAAAACGACCCGAAAATCCTTGCAATTCGCCGAGAATCGATAAAATCGATTGTTGTTGAATTCCTTTTAAACAATCAATAAAGATTTATTACCGTTTTATAGGCAGAATTGCAGAGTCCGAAGTTTTTCAACAAATCAAGCAGGATAACAGTCTGAAAATTCCCCCAACTAATACATTTTAGAGGAAATCGAACATCGTCAGAACGATATAAGCATCGCAAAAGCTGCCAAGGCGTTCCGAAAACGGCTCATTTTAAGGCTTATAAACCGAAATCGGAATTGGCGAAAAAAATATCTGCAAAAATATCTCGAAAAACGATTGACAAATCCGTTATTTTTTGATATCATAACTATCGTTGCACATGTCAGTACGGGCCATTAGCTCAGTTGGTTAGAGCAACCGGCTCATAACCGGTCGGTCCGGGGTTCGAGTCCCTGATGGCCCACCAATTAAATATAGGGGTATAGCTCAGTTGGTAGAGCAGCGGTCTCCAAAACCGCGTGCCGAGGGTTCAAGTCCTTCTGCCCCTGCCAGAACAGAAGCCCTGAAATCGTTGATATATAACGGTTTCAGGGCTTTTTTGCTCGCATTTTTCTGCACTTATATATTTTTCTGTTTTAACATAATACCGCAAAATATCGCTTGTTTTCGCTCAGTATGTGCCCCCAATGTGCCCCCAAAAATGTATAATTTTAAGCTCAGAATAGCAGCCCGTCAATCCGATTTGTATTGGTTAATACGGTGCTGTTGAACACCACAGGCAATCATATAGATAATACTCTAATTAATACGTCCGTCTTCTTTCTTCAGGGGTTTGGCGCCCCTGATATCCCGCTGACATAAATCTGTTTTTATGGATTTACAACGAATTTTTTGGGTTACCGACAACCGTTAAAATCGGATTTAATTATTGAATTATCAAGTTAAAGGATAATGTCA
Organism: Acutalibacteraceae bacterium; assembly: GCA_051881575.1. GTDB lineage: Bacteria > Bacillota > Clostridia > Oscillospirales > Acutalibacteraceae > CAG-177. The sequence goes on from JBJEQD010000033.1 coordinate 36,970, forward strand.
ACAATGGCAATATTTGTCACCCCTAAAAAATGGTGTCCTGCGGTTAGCAAGACGCTGAATCTCTATTTAATTATAATAATTTATCAAGGACTGATTCGCACATTATACCAATATCATTTATATTTTCATTGCTGTTAAATCCCGATACCTGAAGCTTTTCTGCAACAGATTCTTCAATTTGAACTAATTCTTCGTCTGATAAATCGTCAAAGTCAAAATTTAATCCTAACGAAAATAAGAATTCTTTTTCTATATTATTAAACACCATCAACCCCCGCTTTCAGATCCGCCTTGCGGTCTTTGATCTTCCTTTTTTCGGTTTTATGTGCAAAAAGCAGTCCCAAGGAACTGCCATTATTGCTGTTCATTTTTTCTTGTTCGTTGTTCCCAAAGCTCTTTGAAAGTTAAGCCGTTTGCAAAAACATAGCCATCAATAAGTTCCTCAAGAGTATCAAAATAAACGCTGTATTGCTTTTCTTCATCCCATGTAAGCTTGGTATCTGCCATCTGTCCATGATAATCCGTACCGTCAAAATCGAAATAATAACGGTATCCGTCAACAATCATGTCTCATCCACCGCCTCGCAGTGTTTCGTCGAGCTCCTGCTCGAAAAAGTATTTTTCAAATCCGGGATGTCCCATTGCTTTTATCTTCTTTCATGCCATGAATCATTAACGCTTTTCTTCTTTTGAACAATTATTTGCAAATCTCGAACCATGAAGCAGGATATCCATATTCTTCTCCGGACTTGTCAACTATACACAGCATTTCCTCTTTTCCGAATTTGCTTTTACATTCAAAGGCTTCATATATTTCGCCCTTTTTAAATCCGTAAGAATCATCATGCACGAATTTGACTTTATACTTAATTAAGCCGGTCAAAGACATTTTTATACCCCTTTCGTTTTATTACTCACCATATTATATAATATCATTATATCGTCTAAAATAGATTTAAAAAAGCAACTATTTGCCTAACCTTCTGTCCACAATTAAAACTGTGCCGAACGAGGCTTCACATTTCTCTATCGTTTGATTATTTTTCATAATTTGCGCCAGCCGCCTTGTTCTTTTATTTATCAAAAATATGTTTTATAAAATCTTCACAGAGAGTTATGTTATAATTTTCAAAGTGAAAAATGTCACTTTCGCTCCATTCATATTTACCGTCATTATAAAGCTTTTCAGCAATATTCACAGTTTGGTTGCTTTTTCTGTCTGTAACGCATTGCGAAGTGATCCAAGAATAATTAAAAGATTTCAGATATTCCAAAATCTTATCCTTTTGCGGATGTTGATTGTCCGAGTATTCATATTCAAACAATACAATCGGTAAAAAATCATCTCCGCATGAAAGAAACGAATTCACATATGCTGCTAAATCTGTTTTTTCCAAAGCACAACAACTCTCTTCCGCCACTGCCAATATTCAAATCCGTTCCTCTAATTTCATAAACGGTGAATTTGGTTCAAAACTTTTCACTCCTAATTATACATAAAATTTGACTATTTACAATAGGTCTATGATGCGGATTTGAGAAAAATAATCACGCTCTTTTTCTGAATGAAATATCTTTCTCCGACTATGATTATTTTGATTTTGCCACATATGCGGTTGCCGGATCATCGTAATGAGATAGGCCTTGTTGATAATTTTGGCTTAGATTAATTGCCGTTTGAATATCGGTTTTTCAAGTGATTCTTAAAAACTCAATCAGATTACTCCACTGCCCTGCACGGCTTCGGCTGTGCGGGGCTTTTTCTGTCTGATTTTGCGTTTTTTAAAAAATCTCATGCTGATTTTTGTGATGATTTTGAATTATCCGGTCAAAAGCCATCAAAGGTTCACGATTTTTTGAAAATTTCTAAGTTTTTTGAACTTTTTTCAGAAAACCGTGAACTTTTCTGAAAAAGCGGTTGTCTTAATATATAGAGTGGAATTAATTAAAGCCGCTCAGAATCGATTTGAATCTTGGATTATAGATGTCAGTCAAGCAGTTTGTTGAAGATAATATGATATTATCGATGTTTTGAAATCTAAAAACTTGTATCTAAACGAAATATTCAGGAGGAATAGTTTATGAAAAAAAGATGAAGCGTTCCCTTGCTTTTTTCTTTGTGCTGTAATGCTTTGCAACACAATTCCGTTCGTGGAAATTACCGTTTTGCTTAATGAGTTAAGCATTATAGCTTCGGCGGCAACATACAGACATGCAGAAATTCAATATACGCATTAGGAAATTGTAAAATTAAAATGATCAATTGTTACGCTTCCGAAAGTTGCAAGTCTGTCATTTATTGATGGATATCGAAAAACGAGCATTGACCGTTGCGCCTTATACAATACAAGCAAGACATTCTCACATAAAGAACTCTCCGGCATTAGAAACATATAACAGTTTCATCGCTTTGGTTCTATGGTTCAATAAATAATATTATTATTGCTTTATGCTGAAACGGCTTAACGGCAACAGAAAAGAGGATTTTTATGGAACAGAAGAAAAACCCGGAAAAATTTGAAAAAAAACCAGAAAAAGAAGTATTGGGACCTGAGGACTTTTTGAAAGGAAAAGAAAAAAGATCTGTTGAAGAATGGGGATACTGCGGAATTGAAATTTCTGCAGATAAAACAGAAAAAGCAAAAAAGAAACCAAACAAAAAATTAATTGCAATTGCATTAATTGTTGTAATTATTTTGCTTTTATCTGCTTTGGCGGTTGCGCTGTTAAGTAATCTTAAGTCCAAGCAGGATAAACAACAGTCAACAGGTGAAATGACACGCGCTGTAACCGTTCAGGTTAACGGCGTTGTTGAAACAATAAAATATGCAGAAGTTCCCGAATGTGTGGGGCTTAAACTTGACGAAGCAGTGAGCTTATTGAACGATAGTTTCAGCGAAAAGCCTGTTATTGTATATGAAGAAAGTGACAAACCTAACGGAACGGTAACTTATCAAAGTATTGAAAGCGGAAAAAGCGTTCCCGATATTTCAATATTAACACTTTTTGTAAGCCAAGGAAAAGCCGTTTCTCAAAACAGTTCCGAAGATACAGCAAGCAAAAATATACCGTTAAAAAGAGTAAATATGTCGCCAAACAAGATTACGCTCGAGCCCGGTGAAACCAAATATATAACCACATCCATCGAGCCTTCTAATGCAACAAACGCCAATTTCTTTTTGACATCAAGCGATGAGAATGTTGCTGTTATTAGCGGGACAAATGTTATAACATCCATCGGCGTCGGCAAAGCAAAAATAATTGCAATGAATTCAAAGGGTGAAGAACTCGGATATATGAATATAAATGTTGTCGCACCCGAAACCAAAGCTATAACCCAAATAAAACAAACAAATGTAAATCCTGTTGTTAATCCAACCAACAGCTCAAAAAAAGAATCAGAATACAACCCTCCTGTTACAACATACACTTCGCCTGTTACAGAATATAATCCCCCCATTACAACTCAAAAAGTCAAACCGACTGTTGCAGTCTATATTGTCAATTTTGACGCTAACGGAGGTTCAACATCAACCGGAAGCATAAGAGTTGAAAGCGGCGAAACAGTGAATATGCCTCTTCCGCAAAGAGATTATTATCAATTTGATGGATGGTATACTGCAGAAAACGGCGGCGTTCATTACACCAATTCCACCCCAATCACTTCTAATATAACCCTCTATGCTCATTGGACTGAGAATCCTGAATCTGCTTGGGTTTTGGAAGAAGATGTTCCGTCAAACGCTATAATTACAGGAACTAAAACGCAATACAGGTATCAAGATAAAGAATATAAAAAAGGGCAGTCATCAAGTGAGATTCCAGGGTGGACACTCTACAACAAAAACACATTATGGGGTGCGGAAAAAACAAGCAGAAGTGTTGTATCTTCAACAACTACCAGAAAAGTTTGGACAACCACTGAAACAGAAACAAAGTATAAAACAGTATATTGGTATAAGAGATACGTTTATAAAAACACTTCAAATAATTTATGGTATTATTCGTATGGAGAATCATGGGCAATTGCACATGGGTATTCGGGTCGCTGGGAATATAAGAGTTCAGAAACAGAACTTGCAAAAAACGGTACTGTTGAGGGCGTTCAAAAGTATAAAGACAGTAGCGGAGGCATTTGGTATGCCGCTGATTGTAACAAAAAGCAAGGTCTTGACCACACAACCTATGCTGTTAAAACCCCATATTCAAGTCAGTATACTTTGTATCATTATCAAGATGCCTATTACACTTATGACTTTTATCGTTGGGGCTCTTGGTCTGATTGGAGCGATACAGCAGTATATCAATCTGATTCCCGTAATGTTCAAACACGAGAAATGTGTAAATATCGCAACAAATAAAAGTTGTGGGAAAAAGCAATTTAAGTCACAAATTAATAAAACAAAGTTCTTTTCTTATGGAATTATTTAAGCACACGGCAAAGTTTCATAGACATCATCCAACAAAGTCACAACAGTTAAATTTTTATATGCTGTTTGGGGACAATGCACTATGAAGTCGGAAACATTGTTTTAGGTTATCATTTTTTACAAAAAATACAGCAAGTTAGTTATAACCAATTGACTTTTTAGGAGCAAAAATGGAAAAACAAACAAACATTACCGATACTCTGGAAAATATCCAAAAACAGCTATGCGAAATTCATATTATTCTCGTTGATTTTACATTCCTTGTGCATATGCACGGCAAAGAATTATTGGAATGGCTGACATCGTTTGTCGCATTAAAGCAATGCAAGGTTTTGGTCTGCGATGAGTTTTTCGGCAATTATGAACTGTTTCAAAAAAGCGAGAGTCCTGAGCAAAGAGAAATTGCGGCAGGAGCAAACAATTTTATAAATATGTTGTCTCAGAAAAATGCTCTGATTCAGGATGATAGATTTGATACTATGGAACAGTTAATTTTAAAATTACAAGTCAAAAGCGATGTTGCTCTGTTTTTGGCTCGTAATTCCGAAGCAGACGAAGTATTACGTTCTTGCTCGCATCCTAATATAACTGTTGTTTCGTGCATGGCAGACGGATCGCTTTTCTGTTCTCACGCAGTTGATTATTTGAATGAAACATGGCAGGCTTTTTCTCGTGAAAGCGACGATCTATCGACTGTTTTTGTTCCGGATTTTCCGGAACTTGACGATACGGTTCATACAAAGGATAAAGTGGAATATGTCCTTAAGCAAAAAATAAACAGCGGTGCAGAGGGAACGGTATATCTTACAAACAATCCGTCATATGTCTGTAAAATCTATCACCCTGATAATCTGACTCTCGAAAAAGTCAAAAAAATGAGTCTTTTGGAAAATCGGCAGGTACATTATGAAGGAATCTGTTGGCCCGAAGCTCGTGTCTTTTCTTCTAAGGGATACCCTGTAGGATATCTTATGAAAAAGGCTAACGGGCAAAGCCTGAGCAGTATTTTTGACGGTGAAGAAGCCGTCAAAAATAATTTTACCGATATGACGCGCAAAGATTTAGTGGATGTTGCAGTTTCCGTATTTGAAAAAATCCGATATTTGCACCTGATGGGTATCTTGATAGGCGATGTCCGTCCACAAAACATTCTGATTGATCAAAACGCTGACACTTATTTAATCGATCTGGATTCCTGCCAAATCGGAGGCTATCCTTCACCCGTCGGTGACGAAGACTACACTCCACTTGAAAATCAAGGCAAAGTGTTTTCTGATTTCTTGCGTACATATCGCAATGAACGCTTTTCTTGTGCTGTTCTTCTTTTCTATCTTTTATTTCTCGGGCAACATCCGTATGGGCAGCGCAACGGAGCAGATACAATAGGTGAAGAGATTGCAGCCCATTCATTTCGTTATCCAAAAGACAAAAACGGCGATTATTCCCTTATTCCATACGGATGTTATAAAGAAATATGGAAGTATACGCCGCGCATTTTGTCTGATTCATTCTTCGGAGTATTCAAAAACGATGTCCGCTTGTCAGATTACGAATGGCTGCAATTAATGAAAGAATACTCTTCCTTTTTGGATACATTGCCGTCAAATGATATTCGCAACCACCTTTCATGCACAAGTGGCATATTGTTTTCCGAAAAGCCAAAACCAACCGTTAATCAACAAAACACTCCTCCGCGCAAAAAAGAAGCGTGCCCGAACAAAAGAAATCTTTATAAAATCCCGCTGATTATTATTCTGATTGTTTTAATATTTCTTTTATTCGTATATCTTATTTCTTATGCTGCTCTGGTTGTGAATCTCGGCACGACGCCCGGAATATCAGAGCCTTTTATCGAATTAAAGAATATAATTCAAAACATATTTTCAAATCATTAACTGGAGGTTATTTTTAATGTCAATCGAAACATTAGGTCCCGAAGATTTCGGACGCGGAACAAGAAAAAGACTTCCGATCTGTTTTTGCCTTGATGTAAGCGGCTCAATGTGCGGCGAACGAATGGTAAAACTGAATCAAGCATTACAAGTATTTGTAAACGCTGCAAAAGATAATCCAGAAACTGCATCATCTGCGGATGTAGCTGTTGTAACTTTCGGCGGCTATCCTGAAATTCTTAAACCTATGTCGCAGTTAAGCACTTCAACCATACCGGTAATTGAAGCACGTGAGCGCTCATTGACTCCTATGGGCGAAGCAATCAAAATCGCATTGAAAATTCTTGAAATTCGCAAAAACGGATATCGCGACCGCGGTCTTAAATATTTTCAGCCTTGGCTGGTGCTGATTACAGACGGTAAACCGGAAGGCAAAAACGCAGAGGAAGAAATGGAGTCCGCCTTGGAAAAGCTAAATGAATTAGAGCGAAATCATAAAATCGTTGTATTCAATATTGGGATTGACAACGAAGTTGATACCGATATGCTTCGCCGCGTATCCGTTTTACGCCCAAAACCAATCAGCATTGAATCTGACGATTTATCCACTCTGTTTCAGTTTCTGGGTTCAAGCTCCGCACAGGTAATTGACGGGCACATGGGCACCGACTCCCTTTACAAAGAAATTGTCGATCCTGAATCCAGAGAGGCAGTTTCTCAAAAATCCATCAAGATTGATCTTGATGCATATGGTGATATCTGATAATGAAATTAATAAAATGTAATCTGCAAGGGCAAAAGCATAAACTGCGCAAACAACCTTGCGAGGACAGCGTGACATGGTTAGAAAAAGACGGCATTTTCGCCGTTTCGGTTGCAGACGGTGCAGGAAGCTCAAAGTATTCTGAAGCCAGATACGGCTCACAGGTCGTTTCAGAAACTGTTTGCAAGCTTCTTGTTAATCATTTTGATGAATTGTATGAGATGGCTAATGAGTTTGAATTGCGCCGTATCATTGAGGTTGTCTGCAAAAAAGCGCTTGATGAAAAGGCAAAAAGTCTTGGCCTTGATTCTTACGAAACCATGGCTTCAACTCTTCTTGCCGTCGCCGTAAGCCAAAAACGCACTATAGCAATACAAATAGGTGACGGTGTTATCGGAAAACTTGAGAGAGATGTTGCACAAGCACTGACTACTCCGCGCAACGGCGAGTTTGTCGGCACTACATTTTTTATTACTCAAAACGATTCATATGCATATTTGCAAGTTCAGCGCTTCATTTCGCATGATATCTCTTATCTTTTTCTGATGACAGATGGAATTTCTGACCATATATATAATGATTCTGACGGCTCATTTTCTAATGCACTTATAAAAATGCTCTCATTTTCAAGCGATTCCAATTGTGAAGAAAGCCTTAAATCGTTTGTTGAAGATAATATTATCGACAGTGATCCTTGTTCGGATGACAGCACGATTGCAATCCTCTGTCTGGATGAAAATTCAGTTATAACAAAAAATACGGCTGTTCCCGACGAACAACCAAATGCAGAGAATCAACATATTGTTGCAAAGACTAAAATACATAAAAAGCCTCTTGCAGTTTGTAAAATAATCAGCATATTGGTAGGTGTTTTGATTGCCGGTGTCATTGGATTCTTATGTGGTAACAATCTGATCGAAAAACCGGTGCCAGAACCGTACGAATCCAAAATATTATCAATCGAACTTTATGAAATCTCAAGCAGCAAAGAAATCGGTAATAACGAAAAAACTTTGTTGGGCGGTTTTCTGCCCGGTGATACAATAACACTTCAGCCCCAAATCAGAAACACAGGTAATCAGACAGTATTTGTTTATCTTGAAATTCAAATGTCCGGAAGCTCTAAAATAGACTCAGTAAAAAGTCCACCGTTTTTGCTTATGCTGGATGGAGAAGAAAAAACAAGTTCTAACTGGACATTGTTGCAGGAATCAATCGACGAATCCGGTACTTTTACAGCAGTATATGGCTTTAACAAGGCATTGGAGAAAGGTCAATCAACAGATTCACTGTTTAACTCGGTTTTATATCTTTCATCTGAGGATAATACATATCTTACCGAAAGCAACAATATTGCAGATAACAACAATCCACTGAAAAGCGGTCAAAAGAATCTGCTGACCGTTTCTGCAACAGCAATTCCTGCTAATGACGGTTCAGAGAATATGATAGGAGCATGGGAGCGATATACGCAATCAGATAATAACGCTATAGCAGAAACCTCCGTTACTCTCACCAATGTACCTTCATTTTCTTCGGTAGAAGAATACACAGATGAATTAATTACAAACCCTTCAATTACATTAAACTCAGCAAATGATAACGAAAATAATGAATAATAGAAGAAAGGAAACAGCTATGAATAACGAATACCAAAAATACGGCATAAGCGATGATGATATTATCTCAGCAGCACTTGGAGATTTTGATGGTTTCTCCCCCGTTTCCTCACAGCCAAAAACAGAAAAACAGCATAAATCTCAACAGAACACCGTACAGAGTATGCCTAAAGAGAATACTAATATTACCCCGACACAGCCTAAAAAACAGGTTTTAGATGAAGATGAATCAGATTCTACGAGAATTCCGAAAATTGAAAAAACTTCGGGGTTCTATGTCATAGACTTTGTCAAAAGTTTGTTTACAAAAGAAAAAGTCGGCGTGTGCATCTGGTTAATTGTGAATATGCTTCTGGTTTCAACGCCGATGGGAATTACTTTTATGGCTCAGTATAACGATCTTGGTGCCGATGCAATATGGCTTGGACTTTTATACATCGCAATTGGAATAGTATTTTATCTGATAACTTTGGTCATAGCTATGTCGCCTGTAGGTGAAACGATTCTGCGCTGGCAAAACAAATGCAAACCTATTAAAGATGTAAATGTTAAAAATCGGTTAGAACCTATTTTTAACAGAGTCTATGAAAAAGCAAAAACCCGCTGTCCTGCTATTTCGGACAAGGTCAGTTTTTTTATCAGCAGAGATGAATGCCCAAACGCATTTGCAACCGGTCGCCGAACCGTATGCGTTACTCAGGGATTGCTTGATCTTTCTGATGACGAAATTGAAGGCGTTTTGGCACACGAATTCGGTCACTTGGCTCATAAGGATACCGATGTTATTCTTGCAGTTGAGGTTGGTAATATGATTGTTGTCGGCACATTGACGGTTATCAATGTTATAACCAATTTTTCTTTGCGGATTGCTGATATGTTTTCAAAAGGTGACTCTGCAAAAACTATGTATAAAATAATTAATGTGCTTTTTTATGCTGTCGCTTTCCTTTGGACAAAACTCGGTGTCTTGTTCTGTATGCATTCCAGCAGGAAGAACGAATTTGCTGCTGACAATTTTGCGGTTGATCTTGGCTATCATAAAGAACTGGCTGACGCTCTCACAGAACTTGATGACGGTGAGTTTGCTAAACCCAAAGGTTTGTGGGCTGCTCTTCACGATTCTCATCCGGAAACAACCGATCGAATTGTTTCAATGAATGACTATGCTTCTGCAAAGTAATTAGTGAGGAATCAATTATGTATAACCAAAACGCCATAAGATTTTCTGCGCATTGCACAGACATTCAGCACGCAGTCAGGGCACTCCAAGTCGACGGATTTGCAAGTGAAGAACTTGATCAAGCTGCAAAGAATTTACTGAAAATGGCTCGCGAAATAACAAATGTCGGTGCTAACATTCTGCCTAAAAACGCAAATGCATTTTCTATCGGCACCTGTAAAACTGGGCAGATGGAGATCGGTTTGGACATCAATAAAGGTTTCAGTTTGCTTCTTACTGCAGAAACCGAAGCCGACAGACTTTCGGCGAAAGAGGCGGTTTTTTCTCTGATGACAAAAATTGCTGCCGATTCAAACAACTGTTGGCGCTGTATTTCAGCACGAGACGGGGCCTTATCATTCGGTCAACTCAACTCTATTATCATTTCCGATGCAAACCGTTTCGGCGGAAAGGTTTACTCTGACGAAATTGAAACAAACGCTTTGCTTGGTGAAATTGAAAATCTGCTCAACCAAAATGTATTAAATTCCGGATCTGAAAATGTTTTTGAGTATATTCAAGATTCAAAAGATCCCCTGCAGATCATTACCGTTGCTGTTTTTGACCTTTCAAGCTTTTCTGAAATAATGATAAGAAAGCTGAGAAATATATGCAATCATATGAAAGCGGGTCTTAATATTATTGTGGTCGATCATAATCCGTCTGTATCAAAAATGCTGCCTTTTGAACTGCAAGCGGTTTTTGAAAGCGGTCAGTTTTCGTTTAAATATAACGACACCGTCATTCCAGCCATACAGGCACAACATATGATTGATCCTGCCGAGCTTAACTCCTTGCAGCAAAAAAGGGAAATCAGTTCTCTCTTTGAAGATGTTCTTGGTAACAATCTAACCCCGTTTACAAAGCAGGCAACGGATTGCATTGAAATTCCGTTTGCAGTATTAGAAAACGGAAATGTTTGTTCCTTTAAAATAGGCGGCAAAAGTTCACCTCATGCACTTATCAGTGGTCGAACAGGTTCCGGAAAATCTGTAACATTGCACACAGTAATAGACTTGATTACACTCTATTACAGACCGGATGATGTTGAAATTTGGACGATAGACTATAAAGCCGTTGAATTTAAATGCTATGTTGATGAAAGAACTCCTCACATAAGCGTTATCGGGCAAGATAATTCCGTGGATTTTTCAATCAGTTTGATGAAGCTCTTGGTCGAGGAATACAACCGAAGAAAAAAGCTTTTTACTGATGCGTCCGTAAAGGATCTGGAAGAATATCGAAAAAAAATCGGAAACCGCTCCGTTACACGATTACTTATAGTTATTGATGAATTTCATAATCTGGTTCAGGCAATCCAGAATTATCCAAGCAATGAATATAAGGTTTCTTTAGATAATCTATTAAAGGAAGCTCGTTCAATGGGTATGTCATTTATTTTTTGCTCTCAATCGGTCGCCAGCGGCTTAACCGGGCTACCAGAAAGCGGTAAAAATCAAATTGGTGTACGCATTTGTATGAAACAGGATACTGCTTCTGAAATTGCAGAAACACTGC
>JBJEQD010000034.1:0-12278 GCA_051881575.1 Acutalibacteraceae bacterium
AAAAAGTAAAAATTCTATTTGTTTCTGACGAGATGCGTAAACAAATAATCGACAGTGTCAATGCCCAATGTAGCGAAAAGGATTGGAACAAAAACGAGAAAATATACAAAAACAGTAATCGATATCCAATTACCGAAAAGCGCAACCATGCATTAAATTTGCTGATCGCAGATAAAACCGATGTTCATTCAGACCCCGAAGAAACAAATGTGTATCCCGCTGCTCCGGTTTCGTTTGATAATGAGTTCACTATTAATCTTTCGCGTAACAGTTCCAATAATATTCTTATTTCAGGGAACAACGACGATATGCGTGAGTCTCTTGTGTTTCATTCAGTATGCAGCATCCTATCCAATCCATGTAACCGGGTAATAGTTAATATACCCTATCCAGAAAGCACAAAAAGCACTTCTTTATTGAATTGTTTAAAGCAACTGAACTGCGAACGGCTGACATATAATCTCGGCGTTCAAAAAGTATTGAAAGAAATAGAAGAGGCCTCTGCTCTTCGGTCAGATTATAAGAAAAACACATTTTTCGTTTGGTTTCAGCTCAACAAGCTCCGATCTGCTTTGGCAATTGAGGCAGCAGGATCTAATGCTTCTGATAATCTGTCACCAGCATCAAGCGGAGATATCATGTCTGCATTAGACGATGTAATCAATAAGGTAAAATCCTCAAAGATCAAGCCATCTGTTTCTCATGCAACAGAAACCCAAGTTAAAGCCCGAACCTTCGATTCTGTTTCTGAGCAGCTCAAATTTCTGCTTGAATACGGGCCTGAGCAAGGATTTTTCAATGTAGTTATTTATCAAGCACCGAAAAACTTTGAAAAAGATAAGTTCCTCAATGTGACCGATTTTGATTATCGCATTGGTACTCAAATGTCCGCTGACGATTCATACCGCTTGTTCGGAAGAGAAAGCTTCGTAAATTGCACAAATGAAAGCACGGCGGTCTGCTATGAAGGAAATAAAACTCCCATACCAATCCGACCGTATCTTATGCCGGATTCCAAATGGATAGATGGGATAAATAATATGTTTAAAAGGAGTAATGTTTAACAATGTTAGAATTTGACAGAGACCCCTATTCTATACTTGATTTTGCGAGAGAAGTAAAAGAATATTATGAAAACGAGAGTGCCTTGATAAATGCCGCTATTCAAGCAGTTGAAGGATATCTTTCGGAGCTGGATGACAAAAGTCAAAGTCTCGGAGAAGTTTTTTTGCAAAAAGCACAGACGATACGCTCAGGCTTGGATTCTTATAATGACCTCGCACAGAAAATGGAAAAGAAAGCCAACGAAGTGATTGAATTGCAAAATTCTGTTCGATTTTAGTAGTAAAAGGAGATAAAAATGGCAAATAAATTTAATTTTGAAACCGCAGAAGCTCTCTCAGCGAAGCTAAACACGGTTGCAGATTTGCTTGAAAACGAAAACAAAGTAATAAAAGGAAAATATTCTGACCTCGGTGAAACTTTCCGAGATTCAGGATATACGCTGTATCAAATGTCATTTAATGAATGTGACCGTAATATCTGCGATGCGTGTGCAACATTGCGAGATCTTTCTGTTTCATTAATGGTTTATGCACAGCATCTTCGCGAAGCGATGTGAGGGTGACCAATGAAATTAATAATTCAACCCGAAAAAGTCTTACAACTAATAAAACTTCTGGATTCAAACGCCAAAATGATAACGGAACTCTTTGTGCCTCTGGAAAACGATTTGAACTCAACTTATCAGATTTATCAAGCTGCCCGTCAAAAATTGCAGACGATTTTGGATGCTCTTAATCAACAGGAAACATACGCAAAAAACAAGCTGACAGAAATCCGAAACAAGCAAGAATACTTGCTTCAAAAAATCAGAGAAACTGAAAACAACAGAAACAAGGAAGTCTTGATGGATGCCTACAACGAATACGAAACGGCTGCCAATGAATGTATAAACTGTTTAAAAGCTATCGAAGATGAAAAACAGCTTTCTGCAGCAAAATGGGAAGAACTGATGCATTACAATTCTTGTTTTGAAGACGGTCAATCGTTTTTGAACAAGCTTCAAAGCAACAGTTCGGATGCTGCAGATAATATTCTTGCTTTATGCCAAAAAATAGAGGTACTTTCAAATCAACTGCTTGAGAACAATTAACAGAGGTGAATATTATGGCACAACGGACATCCTATATGATGGAAAAATGGTATGACAACCTCAACAACATTGCTGACGAATTGGAAAATTCATGGTCCGATCAACTCGGCATTCAAGCGGCTGAATTTCTGAGGCATGAAGCAGAATCTGTCAGAAGCTTGATATCCGGAACTCAATCGCTTGAGGAAACCCTTACAGCTTGTCTGTATTACTGTGATGAAATACTTTCAGACAATCCTGATGATACGGATAAAAAACTTTCTAAACATATGAAAAAATAAGGAGCTTTTCAAAATGGATGTAATACAAGCAGGAAAGGAAAAACTACAATCCGGTGATTTTGAAGAAGCTGCCCGCTTATTTGCCCAAGGCTTTTTTGCACACGGAAATGTACGTGCCGGCTGCTATCTTGCTCAGATGTACTATGATAAGATTATTCCCCCGAAAGATAAGGTTCACGATGCCATGGCAATGATACTTTGGCAGATTACCGCAAACAAGGGACAAGCCTCGTCCATGCACCGCTTAGGAATAGCTTATCAAAAATCCGACTCGGTTTCAATAAATCAAAAGGGCGTAAATTATCTGAAAAGCGCTTATGAAAACGGTCACGAGAGCTCTGCAACGGTTCTCGGCCTTATTTCATATATGAGAAACGATTATGCACAGGCTTGCAATTATTTTTCAAAGGTTAACTCATTGGAAAATGACAAAACCGCCTTTTTCGCCTATTCGGAATCTCTGATTAAAAAAACAAATCCCGATGTTCGCAAAGGAATCCAAATGCTTCGCATCAGTGCACTTGAACATAACATTCTTGATGCTGCAATCTTGCTTTACAAATTATATTGCGGAGATATGGTGCAGGAAATTCGGAAAGATGAGCAAGAAATGATGCGATATCTGAAGCTCCGTGCCGATCTGAACGACCCGGAAGCATGCGAGGAATACGGATTAAAATTATTTGATAAAGATGATTCCTATGAGGGTGAAACGCTTGCTTTATCTTATCTTGAAAAAGCAAAAGATAATCTTTCCGTTGACGGAGTTTTGGCAACTGCATTTATCTATTGGAAAGACTTTGACGATACGATAAAGGCTGAAAAGACTTTTTTGCGGGCGTTCAATATGGCTTCTAATAATTCAACGGTAAACTACAAGGTTGGGCACTTCTATTTTTATACCAAACGCTATGATCAGGCAATTCCGTATTTGGAAACCGCATTTAATCTTGGTGAAAACGATGCCGCAGAACTTCTGTTTGATGCTTATTCTAAGCTAAGCCGAAAAGAAAATGCAATCAAATTGGCAATTTATATGCAAAAAAATGATTTGGTACCTCATGACAGGTTCGCTTTCTTTGATTATATTATTGGCATAAGCTATATTTCAGGTGAATTGGGCCTTGAAATTAATTTCAACCTTGGGATTGCGTTTCTGCTTAACTCTGCCGAAGCAGGAAATACCGATGCAATGGATGCATTGGGAGAATTGTATATTTCCTCTGATAGCATCATAGTAGGTTTAGGCAAAAACGAAGCCGAAAAATGGCTTCATAAATCATATGAAAACGGTTCATCAGATGCGGCTTATTTGTTGGGAGAATTCTATATTAAACAGTATCAAGCGGTTCAGGCAGTTCAATGGCTGACGCGTGCTTACAATGAATTTGGCGATAAAGATGCCGCAAACGAGTTGGCTAATCTCTATGAGCAAGGATTTATCAACGGCAGGAAAGATAAGAAAAATGCCAAATTTTGGAGAGACCGTGCCCTCTACCCTTAATGCTCCTCTTAAATCAGATTATCCTCTATATATTTTTCCTGAAGCTTTGCAGCGTTTGTTTTTGACTGTTCATCGATGTGGGTATAAATGTTAGCCGTGACGCCATATTCGCTGTGGCCCATAAGCTCCTGTGCGGTTTTGATATCCACGCCTGACCATTGGAGCATTGAGCAATAGGTGTGACGAAGCTGATGCGCCGTAAACTCCTCAAAGCGTTCTTCTGAATCATTTTCGTTCTCTTCGGATTCGTCTGCTTCCCTCAGCGCAACCATATAGCTTTCAAACAGCCGTTTCCATGCCGATTCCGTCATTCTGCCTCCGCCACGGGACTTTTCTGTCACATAGTCCCCTGTGGCGGTCTTTTTCGCTTCCGATAACAGATTCCAAAGATAATCGTTCATCGGAATTTTTCTCATTCCTGCTTTCGTTTTGGTTTCTTTCAGCTCACATTGCTTGAAATCATAGGACTTATTGACATTGATAATTCTATTCTTAAAATCAATATCATTCCATTTCAAGGCGGTCAATTCTCCCCTTCTCAAGCCCGCAAGCATCATTATGCAAGCCGGAAGTCTTGCACGGTGTTCCGTGTTTAAAACAAGTTTTATGGTATGCTTATTCAAAGCGGTGCGAGTTTGTGCAACGGCGTTTTTTGGCACTTTCAGGTCGTCACAAGGATTACAGTAGTTATATGCACGCTCTTTCCTCGCAAATTCAAACACATTGGCAATTGCACGAATGTATCTTTCAATCGTTCGTTTCGATGTATGTTTTCCCGTTGCGGGATTTTTATTATACAGAGAATTAATTGCAGGCTGTAAATGTGAGGTCAGAATGGCATTTAGTTTTGCCTTTGCAAGCAATCCTCCTTTGTAATCCAAGAAATATTGAAGCCGTGTTTTCAATGTTTTATATTCAGCATCCTTGATATCCCCGCATTCAACTTCGCTTTCGATTATTTCAAGATATCTTTTAACCCATTTTTCAAGGGAATCTGTATTCTTCAGAGCATCAAGCCCTTCACCAACAATATTTTTGAATTTTCTTACTCTCTCATCAAGTTCTCGCTCCGTTTTAGCCTTCAGCTTTTTATATTTTGGTTTTCCGTTAGAGTCCGTGCCTATATATATTTTAGTACAAAACCTGTTTTGCTCTTTATAATATTTTGACATGGTAACCTCCTGTATGATTATTAATTGTCAGCATTGCCGATTCGTAAAAAATCATCCTGACTTACACGCCACTCTCTGCCGATTTTGCAAGCCTTTATAATCCCTTTTTGACAATATTTCTTAACCGTTTCATAGCTCAGGCCCGTTAATCCCGCAACCATATTGAGGTCAAGGTAATACGGCAAATTTTCAACGCTCGAAATGTATTGTTTGTTTATTGCATTTTTCTTCATAAGAATCACCTCCCTTCATTTCTTATCCGGTCAACTACGAACTGCGTCTTTTTTGATTTATTCAAATCGGATGAAGAGTTCATTTTATTATTCTTTTTGGTGGATTCGCCGTCGAGCAAAAACGCACCGTCTTTGAAATTAACATTAAGCGGTTCAGGGGATTTGTAATACCTGAGAACCATTTTGATTTTTGCCCTGTAAAGGACGCTCATATTTGACGGTTCAAGGCTTATCAGCACATCGGGATATCTTGACAGAACGCCCGAGCCGGAAGTTCTGTCAACAACATTCTTAGCGCTGTTACAGCCCTTCGATTCGTGATGACACATGATAATCGCTGCACTGGTTGCCGTCTTGAGGCGGGAAATCTGTTTAAAAAACTCTCTGATAACCTCAGAATTGTTCTCATCTCCGTCAAGCAGCATATAAATCGGATCAATGATAATCAGATCAAATGGATTGTCTACCACTTTTTCAATAATCTCATCAAAAAAGCTGACATAAGAATCAACAAATCCACGCTTCAGGCAGTAAATGAATAAACTATCCGGCAAATCCTCATCAATCCCCTTTTGGGCAAGAATACCGGTAATCCTTTTCTTTGTTTCGACATTTCCGTTTTCAAGCTCTATGTAAAGAACACGACTTTTTCTGCATGCTCTGCCAAGAATTTTGGTTCCCGTTGAAACGGCGACGGCAAAATTCAACGACAAAAACGACTTGCCGGATTTTGACGGGCCGCTTATCAGCATTGTTTGCTGTCGGGAAAGAATGCCGTCTATTAAGGAATCTTCGGATTCATGCGATTCTTTAATATCCTTATAGCATATTATTTCGCCGTATGGCTCGGGCACAAACCCCTCGGAACGATTATTTGTATCACTTTTTGTAAATGAAAAGCCTTTACTGAATGCATCATTCTGTTCATAAATAAAATTGTTATTTTTCTTCATAATCAAAATCCTTTCTGATATTATTTGTCGGAACGAACCTATCGACTGCATTGATTGTTTTGAAATCAAGCTTTTTTTGAATCAGATAGCATCCTCCGCATTGACCGACAACGCTATCCCAAGGTGGCGTATAGCTTCCTTCCTGCGCAAAACCGATTGAATCAAAGAAGTTTCGGATCTTCTTGCCTGAATACCTGTTCAGAAAAATCTGATGGTTTAATACGACAGGCCCTTTCTCATTTTCAATTTCAAGCCTGAGCTTTGCAACATGGCAGGCTTGACCGTTTTCGTTATTCCTGAAAACGGATTTTTCAAGGCTTAATACCCGGAACCAATAGTATCCCTCGTCAAGAAGAATAAAACTGTCGCTTCCCATGATTTGAGAATTCCAATCAAACTCTGATTCGCAGAAGCTTGATGACGAATAATTGGAAATCATTTTTTCATCCCTTTCTTTGAAATTTTGTTGTGAACGACTTTGTGTTTTCGTTTTTGTCCCTCACATCGAAAGTATGTAAGATTAAGATGAAATTTGAGCATCTTCTTTTGCAAGAGCTTGAACAATGAACAATTCACAAATGAGCAGTGCCGGATATATTGTCAAATCAGCAAAATGAAAGCATGTATTTTGCTGTGTCTGTTTTTCTGCCCCTTACTAAAGTAAGGGGCAGAAAAACAAAGACTCACTTTCTTGCAAAATATTTTGCAAGTATATGCATATTTGTGCACAACCGCTCTGCGGTAAGCAATATATTTTCATCAAAGCAAGCATTGCTTTTCGCAATCTTTAAGCAAACATAGACTCTTTCAAACATGTTTTGCCAAGCAATACAATGGCAGAAAAGTTTTGTTGTACAATTGCGGCGTATAAAACGCCGCATCTTTTTTCAACAAAGCTTTAACAATCAGCGCACACTACTATGCACAGAAGCATTTCAAGGCAAACAACTACCACATTCGGCCGTAAAGGGGCAAAGCAAGGCTTTGCACGGTATTCCCGGTTCAAACAGGCTTACGCCGTCTGTGAAAGCAGAAGGCGGTTTAGCAAAAAGCACATTAAGCAAAACGGTTAATGCTTTGTTCGGTTGGTTATGTTATGCATATTGCCGTTTGGAATAGTGGCGTTATATGAACGGCAATGATTTGCACGGTTATTTTGCATTGCATTTGTTCTTTTCTTTTTTGTTGTTGCCCTTATTCTTGCGATTCTTGGGCACGGGCTTTGTGCACCAATACCATTTGCAATATTTCTTGTTCGGACTAAATGCATCTCTCAGCTCGCAATAAAGAGTTCCCGCTCCCCTCCTGCTGTGGCGGCATCTTTCGCAGTCGCACGGAATTCTGTTTGCTTTTTTGATGTGTTCGATTGAGTTCATTGATGTTCCGTATTTTCCTTTTGACATGTTAAAAACCTCTTTTTTTTTAAATTCATCTACAATTATGTAAGAAAACTTTTTGCAGAAAACTTTCTGTACAAGGAAAAGCTATTTATTTTTCTCTCCGCACAATAAAATAAGCCGTAAAACGGCTCTTAGGTAATACTGTTTTGTTAAGAATCGAGGTATTACTCGATTTATTATTGAAATTTTGTGATTTTCGTATTATAATTATTTTATAATAATTTTTTTGAGAGGTGGATTATGGCTGTCAGTTACAAAAAGCTGTGGAAACTGTTAATTGACCACAACATGAAGAAAAAAGACCTTGCCAAGGCTGCGGACATCAGCAATTACACCGTTACTAAATTGAGCAAGGGTGAAAACGTGACGGTAGATATTCTGGGTAAAATATGTTCGGCGCTGAATTGCAATATTGACGATATTATGGAATTTGTTCCGGACGAGACTGAGTGAGGTATCATTATGCTTGAAAATAAATCAGGGCTGACCGATGAAATAAACAGCCGTGAGGTCTATATGAAAGGCATTGACCACAGCTACTACTATGAGGGTTACTCAGCCTTTAAGACGGAAGAATTATAATCTTAATATTTCGCATAGACTCAGTTCATTGTAACCATAAGTGCGAAATATGCAGATATTTGAGGAAAAAACAAAATCGGAGAGAGTTTTATGATAAACATTCGCAAATTGGAAACAGAATTATGGGAAGCGGCGGATTTGCTTCGTGCCGATTCAAAGGTCACATCGCAGGAATACTGTATGCCTGTGCTTGGCCTTATCTTTCTGCGGTATGCTTACAGCCGCTTTAAATTCGTTGAGGCAGATATACTAAAAAATCGTCCCGTTCGTAACGGCAGTGTTCTGCCGGTTGAACCGGACGATTTCAAGACCAAGAGTGCAATTTTCCTGCCCGAAGAAGCACGCTATGATTATCTGCTTAATTTGCCTGATAATACCGATATGGGTCAGGCTATCAATCACGCAATGGAGCTGATTGAAGAACAATCGGCGCAGCTGAAAGGCATATTGCCGAAAAACTATACGATTTTGCAGAATGACCTTTTGCGTGAGCTTCTCCGCATTTTTAACAACAGCGCTTTCAACGAAATGAAGGATGACATTATAGGCCGCATTTACGAATATTTCCTGAATAAATTTGCGCCTGCCGTTGCTTCGGATGACGGCGTATTCTTCACTCCGAAATCTTTGGTTCGTATGATAGTGAATATTATCGAGCCGAGTCACGGCACGGTTCTTGACCCTGCCTGCGGGTCGGGCGGTATGTTTGTTTCCTCTGCCGATTTTATTGAGCAGTACGGCGCAAACGCCAACACGGCAATGACCTTTTTCGGTCAGGAGAAGGTGGAATACAATGCAAAGCTCTGCATTATGAATATGGCGGTTCACGGCCTGAATGCCAGGATTGTGTCGGGCGATGAAGCAAACAGCTTTTATCACGATGCGCATAATCTTGAAGGCTCTTGCGATTATGTTATGGCAAATCCGCCGTTTAATGTCGATAAAGTTAAGTCCGAAACGGCGCAGAACGCAGGCAGACTGCCGTTTGGCCTGCCCAGTGTGAATAAAAGCAAGGAAATCGGCAACGCAAACTATCTTTGGATATCATATTTTTATTCATACCTCAACGAAACGGGTCGTGCCGGCTTTGTTATGGCAGCTTCGGCAACCGACAGTCAGGGCAAGGATAAAGCTATCCGTGAACAGCTTGTCAACACAGGCGATGTAGATGTTATGCTCTCGGTCGGTAATAATTTCTTCTATACCAAGAGTCTCCCTTGTACCTTGTGGTTTTTTGATAAGGCTAAGCGTGAGGAAAACAAGGATAAAGTTCTCTTTATAGATGCCCGTAATTATTATACCGTGGTTGATCGCACGCTCAATGAGTGGAGCGAATGGCAGATGAAAAATCTGAATGCAATCGTGTGGCTGTACCGTGGAGAAGTTGAGAAATACGAAGCATTGATTGGAGAATATCAGCAGATTCTTGGAAAAGCAAAATCATTTGAAGAAATCCTTGAGCTTTTGAAAGATGAATTGGCTGAGCTTCAAAGAAGATCGAAAATTGAAGTTGAACACGCAGCCCGCAACGATAAAAAGCGTGTTCAGGCATACTATGACGAAATGGTCACGGCAAAAAACGCAGAGATCACTGTTGCTAAAGAGGCAATTTGGCTCTATGAAAAATTCGGTGACGGCGAATACAAGGATATTCCCGGTCTGTGTAAGTGTGCCTCACGTGCGGAAATTGCCGAGAAAGGTTATTCACTTACACCCGGCGCTTATGTCGGTGTGCCGCCCACAGAGGATGACGGCGTGGATTTCGCAGAACGCATGGCAGAGATACATAGTGAACTGCTCACTCTGCAAGCCGAATCCAACGAACTGATGAATACCATCTCGAAGAACATGAAGGAGATGGGGTTATGAATAACAAATTAAAAATCCCTTTCAATGCTCCGCTGTGTGAAAAAGATACTGATACCGTAACATATGGCTGTAGAGCAAACAACCCCGATATTTGTAGCAACAATAGTATTCCAGGTGTTTGTGCTTTTGCTTCGGACGATTGTATATGTAAAAAGCCCTCGAGAGCATGGAAAAAGCAATATGTGAAACTAAAGGGAGATGACAAATGATTTTATCAGATATATGCGAACTTATCGTTGATTGTCCTCATACCACTGCAGAAGATGAAGGGCAAGGATATCCTTTAATTAGAACTCCCAATATTGGAAAAGGACGGCTACTTCTTGAAGGCGTTCATAGAGTATCTGAGGAAGTATATAATAACAGAATTTTTCGCGCAATCCCGCAAGATGATGATTTGATTTTTGCCAGAGAGGCTCCTGCTGGGAACGTTGCTATTATCAAAAATGGAGAAAAAGTTTGTTTAGGACAAAGAACTGTATTGATTCGTCCCGACAAAAACTTTGTTAACCCCAATTATTTGGTGTATTATTTGTTAACTCCGCAACAGCAATATAAACTGTTAGGAACTGCCAACGGGGCAACCGTTGCTCATGTTAATTTACCCATAATTCGCAATCTTTCTGTTGAATTACCTAATATAGAAACACAAAATAAGATTGCAAATATTCTCTCCGCTTACGACGATCTCATTGAAAACAACCAAAAGCAGATAAAGTTGTTGGAAGAAGCGGCACAAAGGCTGTATAAAGAATGGTTTGTTGACCTCCGTTTCCCCGGATATGAAAACACGCCTATTGTTGACGGTGTGCCGCAGGGGTGGAAAAAAGCATCAGCTGATTCATTCTTCGAAATATCCATCGGAAAAACACCGCCGCGAGCGGAAAGTCAATGGTTCACGGATATAAAAGATGGTATACCATGGATTTCAATTTCAGATATGGGAGAAACAAGTATATTTATCTATGAAACCTCCGAAGGATTAACAGAAAAAGCTATTGATTGTCACAATATCAAAGTTGTTCCTGCTAATACTGTTCTGTTAAGTTTTAAACTAACGGTAGGACGAGTTTCTATCACAACAACAGATATGTGTACAAACGAAGCTATTGCTCATTTTAGAATGTCGGATGATACATACAGGGAGTATGTTTATTGCTATTTAAAAAATTATCACTATGGTTCTTTAGGTAGTACCTCATCAATATCGAAAGCTGTAAATTCAAAAATAATAAAAGCAATGCCATTTGTTATGCCTAATAAGGAATTGTTGTCTTCATTTTCAAAAATCGCATCACCTATATTTGAGCAAATAAAAATAAAGCAAAAAATGTGTTTAGATTTAAAGCAAGCTCGTGACCATTTGTTACCCAAACTTATGAGCGGTGAATTGGAGGTGTAAGAGTAATGGCTAAAAAGGCTGATTACGATGATTTGGTAGGTTTCAAAACCCCAACTCAAAGAAGAAACGAAGCTCGTATTCAAGCGGTGATTGTTGATATGAAAAGAATTGACAAGGTTCTTTCGTTAGGTTCTGTGGAAGACATCAAACAATTACTTGTTGAAATAGATGGCACATATCAAAACATAATAAACAATTGGTATAACAGCATATGGGGATATTTCCCTGGTCATGGTATTAATTATGAGTATTTGGATGAGAAATCAATGAAAGAAAATTTAAATACTTTCAAAGGAAAATTAAGAGGGTTTTTAATTGACCTTTGTCCTGATATGAACCAAATTAATAATACAATTATTCCTCAAAGTGAGTTAGGAGATAAAAATATGACTAAGGCGCAAAAGAAACTTTTGTCAGATTATGCTAAAATAAAAGAAAAAAGTATGGGGACTTCTTCAATTACAATACAGGATTCTGAATATCCTTTGTTGAAAGATACATTGGAATATCTTCTTAACTATGAATACATATACAAAATAGAAATTGATATGCCTGGTCATATGTATATTAAAAATTCAGCTTTTGACTTGTTTACAGAACATATTCTTGCCCAAGAATCCAAAGAAACAGAAGAAATAGAGGAGAAATCAAAAGAAATTATTTTTGATAATAAAAAAGGTTTCGTGGTTCACGGTCATGACGGACAGTTGCTTGATGAGGTTGAACT
>JBJEQD010000035.1:0-2865 GCA_051881575.1 Acutalibacteraceae bacterium
AGGTACGACGGTTTTCAAGACCGTTCCGTTATGACCACTTCGGTATCTCTCCGTAAGTTGCTACAATATGTTAGCATATCATCGAACCGATGTCAATAGATTTTTGCGAAATTTTGAGGTCAAAAAATTTTATTTTTACATTTCCGAATATTGGCAACGCCTTTTTGTGATATATTGTGAACGAACGGAGGTATGACAATGAAAACAGAAATGAGAAACATAAAAAGAAAGCTTTCGGACGAAATGACGGAGCAGATACTTGAAAACGGGCTTTTCGGAGTGCTTTCAACCGTCGGAGACGGAGAGCCTTACGGAGTTCCGCTGAGCTACGCCTATGACGGCGGTAAAATATGGTTTCATTGCGCCACGGAGGGTCATAAGCTCGGAAACATTGCCGTTAACAATAATGTTTGCTTCACGGTTGTCGATTCCGTTGAAACGCTTGCGGAAAAGTTTTCAACCAAATACAGGTCGGCAATCGCATTCGGAAAAATTTTCGTTGTTGACGACCCGCAAGAAAAAAGGCGTGGAATTGAAGCTATAATGATGAAATACAGCTCGGAATACGCCGCAGAGGGCAGAACATATATTGATAAAGCTTTTGAGAAATTCAAAATTCTTAGCATGGATATATCGGAGCTGAGCGGCAAAGGAAGATTGGAATAAATTACTTGACAAATGCCGTATCGGCGGTTAAACTGAAACTGTGGCGGAGCTTTCCGCCTGAAAAAACGGCGCATTTATATGCCGCCGCACACATGAAAAGGAGAATAACATGAAGAAGATTACAGCAATTGTTTTGGCGCTTGTTTTCGCTCTCGGAGCCTGCTTTATGCTCGCATCCTGCGGAGGAAAGGACAATGCCGAAACGACAACAACCACCGCCGCTGAAGAAGAAACCACGGCGGCAGCCGCAGGCACAGACGAAACAAACGCACCCGATCAGAGCGAAGCCGTTCAGACCTCCGATGAGTCTCAGACGGCGGCTGAGTCAACAACAGCGGGCGAAACCACAACTCTTCCGGCAGTTGAAGCTCCCGTCGGAGGCAGCGTTGCTCAGATTGTCGAGTATTACAACAAGGCTGCGAACGGCGCAAAGACCTACAGCGGCACAATGAAAGTCAAGAGAACTCAGGGAACGGTTTCAAGCCTTGAGGAAATCTCAATCGAGCTTGCAAGAAGCATCGTTGAGGGCATTCTTCCCAACGATTATCCCCAGACAAAGACTCTCACATTCACAAACGGCAAGGCAAGCAGCGGCGAAAAGGCAGCGGCATTCTTCCCCGTTGACGACAAGCCCTATGCAAGCAACCTCACCCCGGCAGGCGTTAAGAGCGCATCCTGCGCAAAGCATGGCAACGGATATAAGGTTGTTATCACTCTTGTCAGCGAAAAAGGCAACGATATCAATTTTGTTCCGAAGCATCACAGCTCCTGTGCCGATACCCTTGCGCTCACTCAGGAGGATCTTGATCCCCTGACAATCAACAAGTGCGAAATCACCTACACGGGCGCAACCATCACCGCAACGATTGATGAGTTCGGCAGAATCACAACGCTTAACATCAGCGAGCCTGTTGTTATCGTCGGCACGGTTGCATGGAAATCCTTCAACATCATCGATGTTAAGGTTCTCGGCACATGGAAGCAGGAGTTTGTTGTTACATATTAATTATACCAAGCATATAAAAGCGGCAGGGAGCAAATCCCTGCCGTCATTTTTATTTCAGAAGCTTCGGGTCGATCTTTTTATCCTTGAAATAATATTCTCTGTCGTGATCGTTGATTTCACGCAGAACTCTGCAAGGATTGCCGACTGCAACAACATTATCGGGTATATTCTTTGTAACCACGCTTCCCGCACCGATAACAACATTGTCGCCAATCGTGATTCCCGGAACAATGACTGCCCCTGCGCCAATCCAGCAGTTTCTGCCGATGTGAACGGATGCGTTGTATTGATAAGCCTGTTCCCTGAGCTCGGGCAAAATCGGGTGCCCTGCCGTTGCAACGGTCACATTCGGGTCGAACATCGTGCAGTCACCGACATAAATATGGGTATCATCAACAAGCGTCAGGTTGAAATTTGCATAAACACGGTTGCCGAAATGAACATGCTTGCCGCCCCAATTTGCATGAAGCGGAGGCTCAATATAGCATTCCTCACCGATCTCGGCGAACATGTCTTTCAGCATTTTCTCTCTTTTTTCGGCTTCAAGCGGGCGAGTGGCGTTATAATCGTAAAGCTTTTCAAGGCAAAGCATCTGCTCGGTCATTATTTCATCGTCATCGGGAAGATAAAGCTCGGTTGTATGTAATTTTTCTTTCATGCTCATTCGGATTCTCTCCTTTTAGTTTTTTCGAGTGAAAAGTGAAGATGTAAGAGTAACACGGCAGGGCGGAGATGCCCGATACAAATTGATTAATTTAGTGAATAGTGAAGAAGAAAAAAAGGTAGGGCGGGGGCTTGCTTCCGCTGTTTATCATTCACGCATAATTGTTGATATATATGGATTTTCGGTAGGGAACGCCGTCCTCGGCGTTCCGGGGAAACAGCAGAAATTATCGTTAACACGGTAGGGGCGAACTGCGTTCGCCCGCTTGAAAACGCACAAATTTTTAAAATCTGTTGAAACGGTTTTTATGCGGGACGGGCGACCCGTCCCCTACGGTTGCCGCCTGGAAAACGCCCGGTATCAATGCAATTACCTCGTAGGGAACGCTGTCCTCAGCGTTCCGGGGAATATGCATAACTTTCGGCATAATCCGTAGGGTTCGGCGTCCCCGACGAACCAATTACCGCAGGCGAATAAAAAATAGTGTATTTGGACGATGTAGGCATCGTCCACTACAAATTATCAATTA
>JBJEQD010000036.1:0-11869 GCA_051881575.1 Acutalibacteraceae bacterium
TTTCCGTTTATCATTTTATTTCTCAATGTGCCGTTTGAATATTCCGTGCCGACAAACAAGCTGACAAGTATTGCGGCAACAAAGCCGATAACCATTCCTATTGCAAATAAACCCATACTGATTGTCGGCTCCATGTCATACTTCACGGTTCCGAGATAGATATAAATCTGAATTGCTGCTCCGAAAACAAATGACGCAGCCGAGAGAAACCAATACAGCTTGTTTTTGAAAAGCCTTGAGAATTCGGCAGATAACAGATTTTTCATTATTTTTCGCCTCCCACAAGATTGATAAAGTAGCTTTCAAGACTTTCATCGGATTCGGACATTGAAATAATTCTGCATCCTTCGCTTAATAAATCCGAAACGAAAGCCGTAACCTCGGGGCTTGCGTAAATATATGCCTCATCCTCGGAGATGACCGAATATTCAAAGCCCTTGCCGTCAAGGTAACGGATAAGGCTTTTAATATTATCAACCTTGACTCTGATGCGCTTTCTGCATCTGCTTTCCAATTCCTCTGCGCTGATTTCCGAAACTATGCTTCCCCTGTCAATGAATCCGTAGTGAGTTGCAAGCTTTGAAAGCTCGCCGAGAATATGGCTCGATATCAAAACGGTAATGCCCATTTCGTTGTTCAGCTTCAGTATCAATTCACGGATTTCAACAATGCCCTGAGGGTCAAGGCCGTTAATCGGCTCGTCAAGAATCAGAAAATCCGGGTTGCCCGAAAGAGCAATTGCAATGCCGAGCCTCTGCTTCATGCCGAGAGAGAAATTTCCTGCCTTTTTCTTGCCCGTGTTTTCAAGCCCGACAAGCTTTAAAAGCTCGGGGATTGTTGAATAATCGGGGTTGCCGATAAGCTTATACTGATATTTCAGGTTCTCTTCGGCGGTCATATCCTGATATAACGACGGTGTTTCAACAACCGCTCCGATTCTTCTGCGGGACTTCACGATTTCCTTATCCGTGTTTTCCTTGCCGTAAAGCGTATAACCGCCGGAGGTCGGCTCCTGCAAGCCGCATATCAGGCGAATGAGCGTGGTTTTGCCTGCACCGTTTTTGCCGACAAAGCCGTAGATTGAACCTTTCGGAATGTTCATGGATAATCCGTTCAGCGCTTTGAATTTTTTATAATCTTTTCTCAATGCGTTGGTTTGAAGCGCATATTCCATAAGATTACCTCCCTTTCTTTGCGCTCATTCTATAACCTGACTGTTAAGAAAGCGGTTAAGGAAAAGGTTAAGTTACAGTTAAGATTTCATTTTAAAGCCTATCCCCCAGACCGCTTCAATGAGGTCTTCATCGGTAACATCTGACAGCTTTTTTCTCAGATTGCTGATATGGACTTTCAGGGAACTCTCGGTGCAATCAGGAGTATCAAGGCTTATAAGCTCCAGAATCTGAGATTTTGTTATCACCTGAGAGGGATTTATCATCAGCTGTTTTAATATTGCGTATTCGGTTTTTGTCAGACGGATTTGCTTATCTTCAACCGAAACGCAATGGGCTGCGGTATCCAGAACAATATTCTTATAATACAGAACCGAGCCGCCCGAAACAGGCTTGCGAAGCTGAACCTCTATTCTTGCAAGAAGCTCTCTGATGTCAAACGGCTTTGTGATATAATCAACCGCTCCGCCCGAAAGCAGACCCACCTTGTCGTCAATATCCGCTTTTGCGCTGACAACTATAACGGGAATGTCTTTTATGCGGGACAGCACTTCTTCGCCCGAAATGCCCGGAAGCATAAGATCGAGCAGAATCAAATCGGGCTTTGCCGATTTCAGCAGAAGCACAGCCTCCGTCCCGGAATATGCCCTTGAAACTCCGTAGCCGTGTTTGAGCATCGTTTCTTCAATCATGTTCCCGATATAAATATCGTCATCAACAATCATTATGTTCTTCATTTGAAACCTCACAGAAAAATATATCTTAATTATAGACCAAAGCCCGGCTGAGTTCAATAATATAAGAGTTAAGATAAAGTTAAGATTATCCTTTGTATTATCTGCCGAAAACAAATATATTTGCAAACTCTGTTTCGTACCGTTCAAGCAAATTCATGCCCGAAAGCTTCGCATAACGCAAAGTGTCATTCGGGTTATCGGGATAAACCGTGACCTTTGAAAAGCCCGCATCTATCTTTTCATCCCGGTTTTTATCAATCGACAAAACAAACATTCCGTTATCATTCAACAAGGAAACGACTTTAAGGAACGCCCTTTGTTTTTCCTTAATGTGCATAAAAGTCAAAGAAGAATAAATGACATCAAACTTTTCGTTGAATTCATAATTCAAAAAGTCACCGCAAATAATCTTGGCATGATTGCAATTATTCAGATTTTCTTTTGCTTTATCCGAGGTTTTTTCGGAGATATCAATGCCCGTAAAAGAGCGGCATTCCGGCGCAATTCTGACCGCTAAACGCCCCGTGCCGACGCCGATTTCAAGAACAGATTTTGTTTTATCAAGCTTCATTCTGTCAATAAAGCCCTGCCCGTCCCATTTATTCATATATTCTTTCAGCGGCTCAGGGTCATGAACAGGGTCTTGATTATTCTCAATCAGCTTGTCATAGTGGCGTGCGATATCGTTTATCTTCATTCTCCTGACAGTCATTTTATTAATCTGTTAAGCAAAAAACAGTATAAAAGAATTATATCAAACCGTAACTTATAAAGCAACAAGATATAGATTTATTATTTTTCCGAACATAAAAAACGCTGAAGCCTTGAAACTTCGTGAATGGTATGGGTTCAGTTCGTGAATGGTTGTTTCATTATAAAAAACATTATGATATAATAATAATGAAAAATCATATGGGAGAGAAATTAATGCTGACCGATGCGACAATCCTCAGACAGGCAAACAGCATAATAAGGAGGGATTTGATTGCGAATTGCCATTTGTGATGACAGCAAAACAGAGCAGGAGCAGTTAATCAAAGCCCTGCACGGCTGGGATCCGACCCGCCTGCCGGAATGCTTTCCGAACGGCGCAGCTCTGCTGGAAGCGGCAAAACGGGAACCGCACTTTGACATTGCATTTTTAGATATTTACTTGCCCGGTGAGAACGGCGTTGAGATTGCCGCAGAGCTGAAAAAAATATCGCCCGAAACCGGTATTGTGTTTGTTACCACCAGTGAGGAACACGCAGTTGACGCTTTTTCCCTCCATGCCTTGCACTATCTTGTAAAGCCCGTCACAACACAGGGCGTTGTGGAGGCGTTCCGACGCTTGACACAGCTTCACGGCGAACGCCGCCCCATGGCGACATTCTCTACGGGACGAGGCACCCATACGGTCTATATTGACGAAATATATTACCTGCAAAGCATGGATCACGCCGTAGATATTTATCTGACCGGCGGCAGACAGCTTCGCATATGGGCTCCGCTGTCAACTCTGGAGCAGAAGCTTAACGACAGCTTTTTGAGATTAAACCGAAGCACCATAGTTAATATGGAGCATATTGAACAGATGAGCGCAACGGACTGCGTGATGCGCAACGGCACACGGCTTGAATTTACCCGCCGTGACCGCAACACTATCCGTGCCGCCTATGATAATTTCCTGTTTGCCCGTCTTTCCGGCAGACAAACCTTTGGAACGGAGGTGACGGAATGAGCTTTTTCCTGCGGCATTTCGCCGGTTTCCTGATTCAGATCGGAGCGTCAATGCTGCTTTGTCTTATCCCGTTCCGAAAAGAAGATTTCCGCTATCCGAGAAAATGGGTGCTGACAGGCTACAGCATATTGGCGATTGCCGTTTCGGCGTGTTTTCCGATTGCAAAGGGGCTGATGCCCTATATGCCATTTGATCAGCCCACAATTCTTTCCAATTTATATATGCTGTTGGTGCTCGTGGTTTTTATCGCCCTGTATTTTTGGGTGGTGCGAACGGAAGTCATTAAGAAATTCATTGTACTTGTGCTTGTGGTTTTTTATGCGGCAACGCAGTATTTGCTTGTTAACCTGACTTCCCCGCTGTTCCCTGACGGTTCTCTGCCGGACACCTATCCGCCGCTGACCCTGACGCTTTACGCAGTCACGGCGCTGGTCATGTTCCCCGTTGCGGCGCTTCTGATGAAGCGGGCTGTGGGCGATTACCTGGCTGAAATCGAAATGAAGAACATCAAGCGGGAGTTCAGCGTTGTTCTGCTTGTCACGGCGCTTTATTTTGTCATGCTGTTCCTTTACAGCTCCCGACCCGATTCCGATATCGGGGATTTCTGGTGGTGGGTAACTCCTCCGTTCCTGCTGGCGGCGGTCATTCTGTGCATATTTTATTGGACTTTGTTCCGTGAATCCGTGCGGCGCAAGCGTGACAGCGAACAGCAGAAAGCTTTGGAGATTCAGCAGCTCCAATATGAGAAAATCACCCAGGAAATGGAGCAAGCCCGTCGGATTCGTCACGATATGCGGCACTATCTGGCAAGTCTTTCCGATATGCTGGAGCAGGGCAAAACCGATGAAATGAAGGATTATCTTTCAGAGGTTATCGAAAACACCGCCAAGCGTGGCAGCGAGGTCTACTGCCGCAATGCCACGGTGAACGGGCTTTTGCAATACTATGCGGGTCTTGCCGCCGGCGAAGGCATTCGCTGTGAGGTGCAGGCAGACTGCGGCGAGCTGACCGTTTCTGCGGTTGATTTGACGGTGCTGTTCGGCAACGCCATGGAGAATGCCATCCGAGCCTGTCGGGAGTTTGAAGAAAACCGATACATTTTGGTTCAGGTGGCGGTGATGGGCGGTTCCCTGATGGTGCAGGTCATTAACCCCTGCAAGGATATTCACCCCTCGGGGAGCTTCAGGCTGGACGGCGGCTTTCTTCCTGCGGCGGCATTCCGCAGCGCCCGCACGGGCGGCGGTTACGGCTTGAAAAGCATTGAACACACCGCTCTGAAATACGACGGAAACGCAACATTTCGTTTTGACGATACAAACAAAACCTTTACGACACGAATCCGGCTGAACCTTCACCCGGAAAAGCTGTAAACGGAATCACAAGGAGGTATCAACCGAATGAGCAACGAAAAAAGCAATAAAAGCAGTCAGGGAGTGACAATTTCCAAGCGGGCTCTTGCCATCGGGCTGATAGTTGTTCTGCTTTTGGTGGCAGGCGGAGTTACTTTGGGGCTGAACTGGAACCGTTGGTTTGCGCCGACTCCCCAACAGGAGCAGACCTTCAACCCGGATATTGACCCCAACGCAGGCGATTGGAAAGGCAACGAGCTGCCGGATAAAACCGGCGGGGATGCCGTGGGCATCAAAATCCCGGGCTATCCGTCAATCACCCTTCCCGCAAACAGGAAGAATGTCACGGTGGCGCTCCTGAACCCGGAGGGTAACCCCTGTTACTTTACCTTTGAACTTGTCCTGAAGGACACCGACGAGGTGCTTTACACCTCTAAAATGGTGCCGCCGGGTCAGGTAATTTCCGACATAACCTTATCTCGGGCTTTGCCCGCAGGGAAATATAACGCAGTTATACGGATTTCCACCGCCTCATTGGAGGACGGCAGCGCCATGAACGGCGCAAATGTGGAAACCGTGCTGATTGTGCAATAAACAGGAGGTGAAAATCATATGAACAAACGAAAATGGCTGTCAATACTGCTATGTATTGTTTTGGCTTTATCTATGCTTCCTGTTGCAACCTCTGCGGCAGAGGATACAGGCGATTTCTACCTTACTGCGGTAACCGGCGATCCCAATGGCTTCAACAACGAAGGATACGCAAATTTATTTGACGGTAATACAGAAAGTAAATGGTGTTTTAATTTCAGCAGCTCTGCATATGTTATTTTTAAAGCATCTGAGCCGGTCAAGCTAAGCAAATATTCAATAGCAACTGCAAATGATACAGCCGGTAACCCCGGAAGAAATCCGGTGGAATGGACGCTTTCTGGCTGTATGGATTATGAAGATGCATCCACTTCATGGGCAGTAATTGATACTGTTACAAACGGCGGCTTGCCGTCTGAAAATGAAACATATACTGATTTTATATTATCAGAATCCACACCGCTTTATCAGTATTTCAAGCTTGAAATAACAAAAATTAATAGCGGTAGCATGATGCAGATCAGCGAGATTGCACTGAAGGATTATACAGTGTGTAACCATAGTTACGAAAACGGTATTTGTACTAAATGCGGCTTCTGCGGTGCATTACAGGCAAACTATTTAGACGAAAACGGCATAGAGCTAACTGCTTTTTGCAAAACAACGATTAATGCCGATAATATCGGCGGATACACAAATATAACCGCCGGCTGGTATTTGGTTAAAGGAACCATAACAGCAGACAGCCGCACCAATATCTACGGCGATGTCCACTTTATTCTGGAAGACGGCTGTGATTTTACCATAAATGGCGGAATTGAAGTTAATGAGCCGTCAAGCATAACAATTTATTGCCAGCAGGCAGGTACAGGAAAGTTGACTTGTAAAGGTGCTGAAAGCAAAAACGGAATAGGCGGCAGTACCGCACGCGGAAATATTACGATTAACGGCGGCATCATCTATGCACAAGGTGGTTCCAATGATGGCGGTGCGGGCATCGGCGGTGAACCCGGCGGAGCCATAACCATTAACGGCGGAACGGTAACTGCCATAGGAACCTACAATAACTCCGGCATTGGAGGTAACAGGTTTGGTTCGACTAAAAGCGGTGGCGTGATAACCATAAACGGCGGAAGAATTACAGCACAAGGACACCAAAGATCTGCCGGCATTGGCGGTGCATACCGAGGAGACGGCGGAACGATCACCATTACAGGTGGTATCGTAGAAGCCTCCGGAACCGGAAACAGTTATGGAGCCGGAGCCGGTATCGGTGCGGGTTCCGGATCAACTCTTTCCGGCACAAACGGAGGAAGCGGTGGAACCATTGTTATTACCGGAGGAACAGTAAAAGCAACCGGTACAAACGGTGCGGCAGGAATCGGAAAGCCGTCTGTAGGGGGATCAAGCGGTACTTTCAGCACCGAAAAAGACGGAGTCAAAGGAAACGCAGTTATTTTTGCTAATGACATTTCGGATCAAAGCGACAAGGATAATTGGAACGGTGTCATTTTTATTGGGAGCACAGGAAAAGTCTATGGTACAACAGTGACGCCGACAGACGATTTTGAGATGGGCAGTAGCAACACTTTGCTCATTTCGGAAGGTTCGACTCTGAAACTCGACGGTATAAACGCCGTTAACAACGGCGATGTGTATGTTGACGGCACCTTGAACGGTAACTTCAGCGGCACAGGCAGTATTTACTATCCCCTGGCCGTCACCGGCGGCAAGGCAGGCGGTGACATTTCCATTTATCTGTATCTGGATAAGGTTTACGGCAAAGCAGGCGGCACCGTCACCCTGACCGCTTCGGATGACCCCATGGGAATGAAAATGGACGGTTGGACTGCCGACCCCGCTGTGACCGTCATAAACAATTCATTCACAATGCCCGCTTCGGCTTTGACCGTCACCGCTCGGTATATCAACGCCCCCACCTTCACCGTGACTATCCCGTCATCCGTGGAGTTGGGCGGCACGGCAACCGTTACAGCCGAGGGTGTGTCCGTAGCGGACGGCAGTCAACTTGTGGTGAAGCTGTCGGGCACAAGCGGAGTGAATAACGCCTTTACCCTCTCCAACGGCGGCAGCGATACTTTGACCTATCGGGTCACAAAAGGCAGCAAGGCCGGAACAGCAATCAGCGTGAACGGTTCCGTTCTGACCGTTGCGGGCGGTATCGCCGATAACAGCGGCTCCGAAGCCCTGTATTTCACCCCTGCAACCGAGCCGAAATACGCAGGTAAATATACAGGCACAGTCACCTTTACCGTTTCGGTTGAAGCGGTATCATCAACTTAATTCCGCCGAAAGGCTGAAAATAAAAAAGTTTAATTCAGGAGGATAAAATCAATGAAAAAAATACTTGCTTTTGCCTTGGCATTGGTCATGGCGCTTTCCCTTTCCGCATCGGCTTTTGCGGTTGACATTAACCAGGACGCAACGCAAAAATACGGTGAAACCAATGTCACATTTAATGTTGACCCCACCTACACCGTTACCATCCCCGCAACCGTCACCCTTGCGAAAGCTGCGGACGGCAACTACAAGCAGGACGCTGCCGTCTCCGCATCCGATGTCCGCCTTGAAGAAGGCAAGACCATAAAGGTTACGCTTGAAGGCGATTTCAAGCTGGTTACCGGCGCAACAGGTGCAACCTATGAGCTGCCCTATACCGTAACCGTTGACGATGATGCAACACCCATTGCGTCGGGCGCTACCGTTGCAACCTTTACAACAACCACCGCCGAGCAGTCAAGCACCCTGCACTTTGCGGCGGAAAATCCCACCTATGCGGGCAATTACAGCGACACCGTTACATTCACAATCTCGGTTGAATAATTCAGGAGGAATAAATAATGAGAAAATTAGCAGCACTTGTTCTTGCAATCGTTCTGACCCTTTCTCTGTCCGTAACCGTTTTTGCGGCTGAAGACAGGCAGACAACAATCACCACTTCCATTGACCCGACCTACACCGTAACCATTCCCGCAAATACGAATGTAAAATTCAATGCGCTTTCAACCTCCTTTGGCTCCGTTAAGCTGGACACTGCACAGCTTGACCCCGGCTATGCAGTTCAGGTGTCTCTCAACGCCAGCGGCACGCTGAAAAATAAGGCGGACGCCAAAAAGACCATAGCCTATACAATCAATGACGCAAGCGGCGCATTCACCGTTGCCCGTTACACCGTAGCAGGACAGGAAACTCCGCTGACCATTGAAATAACCAAGGCGGCATGGAACGCCGCTTTTGCAGGCTCTTATTCCGATACCGTGACATTTACCGTTTCCTATATTAATACAGTCACTCCGTAACACAAAATGGAGACAGACCGAAAATGGAGGTGAATGCAATTGAAGAAAATAATAACTCTGTTTCTGTCTCTGTTGCTGCTTTGCAGCATGAGCATGACAGCCTTTGCCGAAGAAGCAACCATTGAAACCGTTGTGCCGGACAGCCACACAATAACCGTAACTGCTGACGGTGCGGATGTGTTCTGCAACGGTCAATCGGGAAATCTGTTTACCGTTGAACGCCTTTCGGAGCCTACCCTGTTGATACGGGCGGCAAGCGGCAAGGAAATAACGAAGATACAGTTAAACGGTGAAAACATTACCGCAAAAGTCGAGGGCGGTTATTATACTCTTGAACCGATCTATGAGGATAAAATTCTTACCGTTGAGACCAAGGACGCATCGGCCGCCCAAGGCGAGACCTATACCTTACAGGGAACGGTCAAGCGGAACGGTCAGCCGCTGAAGGACATCACCATGGAGCTTCGCAGCACGCTGAAAACCGATGTTACCGATAAGGACGGAAAATTTTCGTTCAGCGATGTAGAGTGCGGCAAGCACTCTCTGACGGCGATTGAGAACGGAAAAATCGTTGGCTATGTGGAGTTCGTGCTGACAGAGGGCAGTGAGGTAAATATGTCTCTCTCGGACGGCGTCTACACATTGACCGTCAACAAAAATGATATTGGGATTAACCTGACGCTGAATCTGTCGGACGACGACACCATGAGCATTGCAAGCGTGGCAGGCATCAAAACCGATGAAAAACCCGGCGGCGGAAATAAGATTGACACGAGCGATACAAACGAAACGAACGGCTCAAACGGCTCGAACAATTCCAACGGTTCAAACGGCTCGAACAGTACGAATGACACAAACGGCACGACCGACGCAAACGTTCCGCAGACGGGCGATTACGGCAATATCTCGTTCTGGTTTATGCTTTTGCTTTTGTCCTTCTCTATAATTGCTTCATATGCTTTTTATGGCAAGAAAAGAAAAAGCAACAAATAAACACTAAATAAAAGATGAGGCTGTCGCAAATCGGTAAAACGAATAGCGACAGCCACTTTTTATGACTTGCTCCGAAAAAAATCGTCAAAAAATAAGGTTAAGAGGTAAAAGTGAATGGTAGGGCGGGGGCTTATAAAATGAAGAAATGATGTGTGCCTGCGGCACGTGATGTTTTTGCTGTCGCAAAAGTGATGTTTGCTTCGCAAATTATGGATAGGCTCCGCCTATGACCGATTTTAATTGCTCTGCAAAAGCTGTTTTTTGAGTGAAAAGTGTAGATGTAAAAGGTAATAGGTACGGGTAGGGCGGGGGCTTGCTCCCGCCGTTTGATTGTTACGCCAAATCTGTTGAATAATAACAATTTTTCGTAGGGAACGCTGTCCTCAGCGTTCCGAAAATCAAATAAACTCAACGGCTCAATCGTAGGGGAGAACTGCGTTCTCCCGCCTGAAAATGCACAAAGCAAAAATCCGTAGGGTTCGGCGTCCTCGACGAACCAATTCGCCGCAGGCGAATAATTTGGTAAATTTCTTTTTATAAATACAAAACGGCGGGAGCAAGCCCATGCCCTATGCTGAATCCGTTTTTTGCATTAAAAATCGGATATTCAAAGAAAACAGCAAATCCGAACCCTTCGCCGATAGGCATAAGGTTCGGATTTGAACTGTATGTGTTTATGTAACGGAAATCAAACTACAAAATTCGCTTACTTTCTACAGATTATTTTTCTACGATTAAGAATTTTATTACTTATTTATCAATTTAAGTTGTTTAGATAATCTTTCTCGAATAGACTTGACAAGGTCATCATGTGCACTATCAAAAAGTATATCAATAATTTGTAATGCTTTATTTATATATACAGGATTATCTTCTGTTTCATAGAGAGCAGTCATATGATGGGCAATTATCCATGCAATTGGAGCAAGAGCCTCTTTTGCTATCTTATGCTTTTCCTCACCTTGCAACAAGTACATAAGAGCGTTTTCACGTGATTTATAAAGATTTGGCAATTTTTTTGCTTGCTCTAAAGCTTTGTCATATTCACCAGCTTTCCAATATGCGAAACATATGTTATAGAGTGTTGCACCACGCACCTCTGAATCTTCTCCATACCGAAGAATTTGTTCTTGAACAGCAATGGATTCTCTTAAATATCTGTTCTTTTCATCGTGTGTACCATCCAGTTTCTCAAGTGAAGTAGATAGTTGGACAAGTAAAAGAGCGTTATTAGGAAAAGTCTTTAGTGATTGACGCATAAGTGTCACATTATCACTGTGCAATCCCTTTTTATTATTTTCAGCCCAAACTCTGTTAATTTCATTGTATGTGGTTCTTTTTACGATTTCACTCACGCCAAGCAATTCATCAATACTTGTTCCAAAATAGTCTGCCAACGCCGGCAACATTGTTATATCAGGATAACCGTCACCTCGTTCCCATTTGCTTATAGACTGAAAAGATATGCCGAGGTGAGTCGCAACTTTCTCCTGTGTCAAACCACGTTCAAGGCGTACCCTTTTGATGTTTTCACCAATTAATAGATGCATAACAACCTCCAAATTTTTATATTAGAAGCTTCTGTCTATATTATACAAAAAATATAAAAGCTGTTCAATAACTGCATAAGAGATTTATTTCTACGATACATAGAAAATTTCTACTATAGTTACAGAAAAAATAGCGATTTATAAAAATGGACTTGACGCAACGACATTATCGGTCAGAAACATTGTCGCACTGCTCGCTTGGAGCGCTTCGCATTGCTCTGTGTTTCTTCCTGCTCATCGGTCTTGCTTCCTCTCGCACTGCGAGCGCAAGCCCGTGAGCCAGTTAACAGCCGCAACACCTCTGCCGAAACACGGTTTCACAGGTTATAAATCATGTATTAAGGTTAAGCAAAAGAACCACCCTTTTGGGTGGTTCCTTTTGCTTGGCGCCCCAAACAGGACTCGAACCTGTGACACCGCGGTTAACAGCCGCGTGC
>JBJEQD010000037.1:0-2801 GCA_051881575.1 Acutalibacteraceae bacterium
ATCGTAAATTGAACTAATATTTTTTCACTTTTTCTTAAGTTAATGACATTGCCTCTTGAGGGAGCTGAGCCATAGGCTCTGAGGGAGAAAACTCGTCAAATCCCAATTTACATAGAACATCGGCACACCTCGTCCAAAACGCAAAAATTATGAGTTTTGCAGTATTCATGGTATGGCGGGGGCTTGCTCCCGCCGTTTTGAATTTATAAAAATAAATCGTTTAATAAAACATTTAACAATTTATTCGCCTTTGGCGAATCGGTTCGTCGAGGATGCCAAACCCTACGGATTTTTCGTAAGCAGTGCATATTTCCCGGAACGCCGGAGACGGCGTTCCCTACGATGGAATTGCGTTGATATAGGGAGTTTTCATGCGGGAGAACGCAGTTCTCCCCTACGGTTGTGCCGATGTTTTCTGCTGTTTTCACGGAAAAACTGTATTTTTTCTTTGGCACCCTCAAGAGGGAGGCAAATCGCTGCCCGTAGGTCTGAGGATTGGTAAGGTTTGTTTTCAAATATAAACCATGATATACAATTGATTTTCCGTAGGGAACGCCGTCCCCGGCGTTCCGCAGTATTTGATGATTTTAACGGACAGCCGCAAGGGCTGTCCCTACGAATTAATTTCCCGAAAAAACGCCACCCGAAAATCTGTTTGGACAATCTGCATAATCGGCG
The DNA here is from genome assembly GCA_051881575.1 of Acutalibacteraceae bacterium. Taxonomy (GTDB): domain Bacteria; phylum Bacillota; class Clostridia; order Oscillospirales; family Acutalibacteraceae; genus CAG-177. The sequence goes on from JBJEQD010000037.1 coordinate 679, forward strand.
GGCTGGCGGCTTGTTTAACCTGCACAAACGAACCCAAAATTCACAATTTGTTCATAAAATATTTACCAAATGTTAAAATATTTACACGGAGAATGCAACAACTCCCTTATAAAGTAATAGTGTAAATAATGGCATCAGATATGCCTTAAAGCGGAAAGCGGTCAGGTCAGGAGTATTAACCGCTGTCTGCTGCATTCAGAAGTCTTTAACGGCTTCTCTGCGCTTCAAGCGCACGAATTTTTTTGGAGGTGCAAAAAAACATGAAAAAAGCAAAACGACTTTTGGCAGTTTTGTTGGCAGCTGTGATGATTTTCTCTGTCGCAGTTGTTCCGTCCTATGCTTATAAGGCGGATTCCGACAACTGGCATGTCCCCAAGGTTAACGGCCTCGGCAAGTATTACTTTACTTACGATCAGGCCTGCGGCTATGTTCTCGACCTGGTTGACGAATTGCTGGATGATGCCAACTTGAAGATGACCTGCGATGAACTCAACGACATGGTTGGCGTCAGTGGCCTTTTCACAAGTGGTGTGTTGCTTAACCTTGACAACTACATCGCAAATGACGGCGGTGTACAGGGCGTCCTCAATTTCACAACTCTTGATGACGCAATCAGAACCCTTTATTCCTGCATTCGTTGTATTGATGAAAACGGAGTGGTTGCCATAGTAGGTGCTTTTGGCGGTTTGGGCGATCTTCGTGACAGCACGATCGGTCTGACATCGGCTAACCTCAACAAGTCAATCACCAGAGCAACCAATAAGGACTCCGAGGTTCTCTCAATGCTCATCGAGTGGGTTTACGGCGAAAGAAACTTCCTCAGAGCTCTCCTTGCGGGCGGATACGATTTCGGTCTTCTTAGCAGCACAATGGACGGTCTTGTTCAGGACGCTTTGAATCTTCCCAATTCAAGCCTTCAGGATATTACCGGACTTGTAAAAGACGCTGTTTATGTTCTCCTTGTTGACAGCACTGCAACCAATATGCCTTCCGGCATGACAATCGATGATTGCGTTCAGAAGCTTATCAACTGGGCTCTTATTGAAGGCACGGGCGTTTCCGCTGAATCAGGTGCTTTCTCGGTTCTTGGTGAAGGTGCGGAGCCTCTGCTTCCCGGCCTTGCAGATCAGCCCGGCGGCGCTTCGCTTTACGGCGACACTATCCAGGCAGACCGTGATCTTGACGGCGTTCCCGAGACCTGCACAATGAATGTCTATCAGCTCGTTTATAATGTTATCAGAGCGGCTCTCGACACTGTTGTTGTTCCGCTGGTTGCGGATCTTCTCTATGATGCTCTTGATATCGAGATAACCGATCAATATCCCGGCGGCGACCCCGCAATCCTTCAGGATACAATGTTCGTAACAATCGTCGGCGCAGTTGAAGGTCTTGCAACCTCAAACGGTGCTCCCGATCCCGTATATACCGATGAAGACAATGCAACTCCCGTTGCCAAGATCAACGCCATGCTTAAGTGGTTCTTTAACGATGGCGGTCTTGATACCTTCATCAAGATTGACTATCAGGGAATCCACCTTACCGATAACTTCATGTCCTTGCTCAACGATGTTGCAAGGCTTGCAATCAACCTTCTTCCCGGTCTCGGTCTGTTTACAAACTCCATGGACCTTGCTTACTCGGCAGACGATCTGAACCTCGTTTGGTATTATGATGAAGACATGAACCTTGTTGATTCAACAAGCGAGACGGCTGTTGATCAGACCTACACAGCTTATGAGACAGGTGCAGTAATTTATCCTTCAGCAAAGCAGACAATTGACAATGTAACAACAATTACTGCTTATTGCTATCTTGACACTCAGCAGTCGGTTAATATCTCCGATTCTTCAGCGGCTGATTATGTTAACCCCGACCTTATCAGACCCAACTATGTGATTTCAACCGATAAGGTTTATGCATGTCTTGTTAAGATGCTTCTTGACGACATGATTGACGGCTGCTACTTCCCCGAGTGGACTGAAGATATCCCCAGCGTTCTTGCTTACGGCTTTGCTTCGCTCGTTGCTCCCGACCTTCCGGAGAACGATTATTTCACAAGACTTGACGCTTATCATGAGCTGATGGTTTCCGGTGCTCCCGCTGCTTACGATGCAAACGGCAAC
>JBJEQD010000038.1:0-11687 GCA_051881575.1 Acutalibacteraceae bacterium
AAAGCACGGTGCGTCACTCTGCCAGATGAGCGGCAGCGGACCGACGGTTTTCGGGCTTTTTGAAAGCCGTGAATGCGCAGAAAACTGCGCCGCCGAGCTTAAAACAATCTGCCCCGAGGTCTTTGTTACCGTTCCCGTCAGACACGGCGCAAGAGTTGTTGATATGAAATAAAAAAATCCAATAACAAATTATAACCGTCTGAGAATCCGTTGTTTTCTCAGACGGTTATTCTTTTGTAAAAAATGAAACTATCTGCTTTGGCTCCCTCTTGAGGGAGCTGGCGCATAGCGCCTGAGGGAGTTAATAAACAGCTTTCATTTTTGATGTTTCAACATATTACTTTAATTTATAATCCTTCACGCCGCCTGAAGCGTAACGGTCTTTTTCCTTGAACGGTAATTCATCGAGTAGAAGAAAACCGAAAGCGCAGTTGCCGTCAGCCAGCCGACAGGCCATGAAAACCAGATTCCGTTTGTGCCGTAATCTCCGACAAGAATATATGCGAATATTACTCTGAGAATAAGGTCTGTAAAAGTCGTAACCATAAATGCTTTCATCCAGCTTGTGCCTCTGAGAATGCCGTCGGTGATAATCTTGAAAGCGATGAAGCAGTAGAACGGAGCGTTGATTCTGAGAAATGCTTTTCCGACTTCAAGCGCCGCTTCGTTGCCTTTCTCCAAAAACAGCATAATCAGCGAACCGCCGCCGAAATAATAGGCGACCGTGAATGGCAGAGTTATGATAAGAGACATAAGCAAAGCCGCTTTGAAGCCCGAATCGATTCTCGTTAGCTTTTTTGCGCCGACATTCTGCGCCGTGTAGCCCGAAACTCCGTTGCCGAGCGTGGTTATGCTCGTTATGCAGAAGGTGTTAAGCTTTATTGCCGCAGAGTAACCCGCAACAACAGACGAACCGAAGCCGTTTATCAGCCTTTGTATGAAAAGATTGCCGATTGAAACAAAGCTCTGTTGCAATATGCTCGGAACGGCAACCTTGCAGATTTCCCAAAGCGTTTCAAAAGAAAATTTTGAATATTTTTCCGTTACCTTGATTTCTTTAATGCGCTTTGAAACCAAAACAAGCGCCAGAATGCATGCCGCACCCTGAGCAATGAATGTTGCCCACGCAACGCCCGCAACTCCGAGCTTTAAGAATCTGACAAAAATATAGTCAAGCAGGATATTGCTCAGTGAAGAACAAATCAGCAGAAAAAGCGGAGTTTTTGAATCGCCGACCGAAACAAAAATTGCGGTTGCTATATTATAAAGAAACAAAAAAACAAATCCGCCGATATAAATGTTGAGATAAAGCACTCCGTTATCAAAAATGTTTTGCGGAGTGTTCAAAAGTCGCATAACGGGGCTGCAAATTGCAAGCCCGATTGCCGAAAGGATAACCGAAAGCGCAACGGCTGAAATGATTGTTGTTGAGATAGCCGTTCGCATGTGGGCGTAGTTATGAGAGCCGAAAATTCTTGCAATAACCACGGTACACCCGATGTTACAGCCGATTGCAACTGCGTTGAAAATCATTGTCACGGGGTATGAAGCTCCGACTGCGGCAAGGGCGTCCTCGCCCGCAAAACGGCCTGCAATGACCGAATCGGCAATATTATAAAGCTGCTGAAATATAACGCTTAAAAACATCGGCAGGGTGTAGCTCCAAAGCACGAGCGACGGCTTGCCGACAGTAAGATCCTTAACCACTTTTTCCTCCCGATTACACAGTTTTGGATTTTTTGCTTCTGAACCTTATAAGCCCGATAATAATAGATGCTTCGCAGAATATTTCCGTTACAACTCCCGACACCGAGCTGCAAATGATGTTGTAGATAAGCCACATTGCAGATGTCGGAAGCGTCAGCGCTCTGAGCTGCTGAGTTTTCGGATTCCAGATAACGAACGATGAAATAATCATTGCGCTCATAGGCAGAAGCGAAACGGGGGATGAATATGTTGCAATTCCTGCGCCGGCGGCAAGCAGGGCAAAAAGAATCGGGCAGAACAGGCTGTCAATCAGCTTTGACCTGCCTCTGAAATAATAAGCAACAGCCCTTGTCATTCCGACAATGTTGCCCGCCATGCCCTCATATGCGCCGAGCATGTAATACTGAACGGCAAAAAGAAAACCCGAGAACGCCTGCATTGCGACAATCCTTTTGTGGGTGCGCTGCTGAAAAGAGAAAAGCAGAAGCCCCGAGGCAACAAAGCCAATCAGCTGAGAAACTATAATTCTCGGGCTGTTTTTTGCAACAAATTCAGACAGAAAATCCATAATAACCCCCAATTGCGTGCTCTAAATATTATATATTTTTTCAGAGTTTATAACAATAAGCAAAACAGAAAAAATCCCCGCCGTTAAAGCGGGGATTTTGTGTAAAATTAATCTCTGAGTTTTTCGCCTGCAATGATTTTTCCGAAAGTTTCATTTGCAGGAAAATTATTCTATATTGTTTTCTTTATTATCTTTATCTTCGCCGTTGTCGGCATTTTCGGTCTGTTCTTCCGAGAAATCCGAATCCTCAGCTTCTTCGGCGGGTTTATCGATGATTTCTGGAGCGATATCCGCTTCGATTATCTCATCGACTGTTTCGGCGGATTCAGCCGTCAATTCATCTTGAATCTCGGCTTCTTCGCCGTTTGAATCGGCTTGTTCCTCCGATTCGGGAAGCTCAAGCTCAACGCTGACGGGTTCGGCATTTTCAACGGGTGAAAATGCGGGAACAAGAGCCTTTTTCTTTCTGCGGTTTGCGAAGAAAACAGCGGCGGCAATGAGAATCAGAACGGTTGCGGCAGAGACGCCTGCGCCGAGAATCAGACCTCCCGGCATGAAGCTCAGTTCAATCGTGTGTTCGCCTGCGGGCAGATTGAAGCAGAGATATGCGTCGCAGAGTGCAACATAATCGCTCTCGTCAATCGGTTTGCCGTCAATCTTGACCGTCCAGCCCTTGTCATAGGGGATTGAGGTGAAGAAAAGGCTGTCTTTATCCGACGAAACCGTGCCGGTGATTTTTGTTTCTTCAAATGAAGTAATATTCATCTGACGGCGTTTGAGGATTTCGTATCCCTCGTTGAGCTTGTCGTCATTGACATAGTAAGGATAGAAGTCTATATATCCGTATTCAGGATCATCAATCGAAATGAAAACAAGAACTTCGTCGTCGGGAGTAACAATACCGAGGTCATAGATATAAGGCTCGTCCGTATTCTGAGTAACATCCTTATCGCCCTTGGTTATCGAGATACTGTCAAAATCTCTTGAATTGACATAAAGGTAGCAATGCTTTGTTTCTTCGGTTTTGAGGATAAAGGTCAGTTCGCCTTCGCCGGGGTTGGTCTTTGAATAATAAATATCTCCTGTGTCAAGTCCCGAAGTGATTTCGTCCATGTTGTAATACTGAATTTCATCAATATTCATCATGCCGAATACATCCGAAACGCCCGTTGCATATTCAAACCAGTCGCTCTGAACAATAAACGGATTGTTCATCGAGGTGTACCAATCTTTAAGCTCGTTGTTGACTGCAAAGCCTATGGGCAGATAGTATTCATTTTCATAAGCCGTGAATTTTCCTTCGCTCATGAGCTTTGTGTAATAATCGTCCTCAACCGTCACATTTTCATCATTGTCAACGATGTATTTCATCGAGTGCATCATGTTATAAACGGGAGTCTGAAGATGATAGGTGTAGCTGTTAATATAGTTGCCGTAAATGCCGAGATCGCTCTGAACATTCGAGAGCTTTTCATAAGCCATTGAGGAGAATGTTGAAACTCCGTTGTAGCCGTACCATGCGGGATCCATTCTTGCTCTGTTATAGGTTAAATCCATTCTGTAGGTGTCGCTTCCGTCATATTCGTCAAGCTGTGATTTAAGCGCACGGAAGTCGTCGTAATCGCCGACATAGTTTGATTTTGCCTGATCCATGCTGTAGCGGTCTGTGTTGGCGCAGGCAACTTCGCCGATAACACAGCACAGGAGCAGAACGGCAACTGCGGACTGCTGATACTTCTTGTCTTTCATAAGAGCAAAAACAAGGCAGTAGGTAACAACAAAAATGATGCTGATGAGAATTGTAACTTCCTCAACATTTTTTGAGCCTAATTTCTGAATTAAAATAATTGCTCCGAGCGTTGCAATTCCCGAGCCGAGAATGGCTCTGCCGCTGAATTCACTCAGTCTCGTAAATGCCTTGTAGGCAAGAGTGAGCAGAATGAATGAATACATGAACGAGAAGCGGTAGGGCAAATCGTTCGGGTAATGGAAGCCGTGCCAGATATAATTGAGGATATTGATGTTAAAGCTGAAATAGAGAATTCCGAGCAGAGAAACATTGGCAACCTTTTCTCTGAGAGGAACGGATTTTGTGAAAAGATAAAGCGGAACAAGAAGAACGGTTGCAATTCCGCAGTAAACATTGGGCAAAACATCTTCGCCGCTGCTGCGAATGGTGGGCTTGACGCTTGCAAGGTGGTTTGCAAGAAAATCAAATATCGAATAATAGGAATTATAATCTTTCGGGAAGGTTCCCGATGTTGCGGAGCAGTTTTTGAGGATAACAAATGTCGGCAAAAGCGCAACCGCAACAAGGCAGGCGGCGGCTAAGCTCGCAAAGGCGAATGTAAATCCGCTTCTGAGAAAAATGCTGCCTTTCAGCTTGTTTTTAAGAGAATATTTCTTTTCGCCGTTTTCGGTGAGCGTGTAGGGAGTTGAACCGTCAAGCTCCGTAAGGTCTTTTTTGCTGAAATAATAAACGAGAAAATAAAGAACCGAGAATATGCAGGTCATGTAGCCCATATAGTAGCTTGAAAGAAGCGTAAGAGCAAGAAAAGCAATGTAAAGTCTCGGATTTCTGCGGTTAATAATATTTTCGATTCCGAGAATAACAAGCGGGAAATAAACCATTGCGTCAATCCACATGACATTCCAATAGTAGGCGATAAAGTAGCCGCACATGGAATAAAGCACGCCGAATGCCGCAGATGTGAAATCGTGTCTGTTCTGAGATTTTTTAAGGTAATAGGTAAAAGTCCACGCCGAAAGGGCGGCTTTTGCGAGAATCATTCCCGCAATGGCTTCGGGCATGTTTTTATGACCGAGCAAAAGAATGATAATCGCACTCGGGCTTGAAAGATAGTTGAAAAAGTTGCCGAGGAACGGCGAACCTAAACCGGTCTGCCATGAATATAAAAAGCTTTTCAGGTTTGTTACCCTGTCATAAAACTCCGCAAAAAGCGGACCGTACTGATGATAAAGATCCATTCTCAGTATGGTTGTTTCTCCGAACGGAAAAAGGCCGTAGCAGTAATAAACAAGCATCATAACGCCGACCGTGCAGAGCAGAGCGAGCCAGCAGTATGAGTTGTTGCTGAAAATCCGCTTGAATACGGATTGCTTCCGTGAGTCGTTCTCAAGCCTTGACATAATTAAATATCCTCCAAAAGAAATAATTGCCATTTCATTTAGTTACTATAACATATTATAACTTTTAATTCAAGTAAACAATTTGTTAAATCCGTTCCCGAGCAACGATTTATGAGCAGAACGGCAAGTTTATAAAAATCTGTGCTGTTCTAATTGCGGACAAGAAGCCATATATATTATCAAACGGAAAAGAAAGGTCAGAAAAAACGATGGATAACATTCAGCGCTTTGATCTTGCCGCAGGCAGTCTTTCTCCGAGAATGTCTCAGCCGCTTCTTGCGCTCGGAATTTATGACAAAAACCGCATCCGTGAAATAAGGCTTCGCACCGGAATGCCTGCGGTTATAATGACTGATTCGGGAGCAGAATTTCTTTTGCCCGGCGGCAGACTGAGCGGCGTTTATTCGGATTTGGCGTTAAAAACCGATGAAAAAGAAATTGAAGAAATATTCAGGAGACTTTGCAGTTATTCGGTTCACAGCTTCACCGAAGCGATAAACCGTGGATATGTGACGCTTGCAGGCGGTCACAGGGCGGGAGTTGCGGGAACTGCTGTCTCCGAAAACGGCAGAGTGACCGCCGTCAGGGATATCTGTGCAATCAACCTCAGAATAGCCCGTGAAATCATCGGGGCGGCTGATGAAATATATAAATCGGATTTTACCGACGGTTTAAAATCCGTGATTGTTGCAGGTCCTCCGTCAAGCGGAAAAACAACAATCCTGCGTGACCTTGCACGGCAGCTTTCTGGAACGGAACGAGGGAGATTTTTTAAAGTTTTTGTCTGCGACGAGAGGGGAGAAATCGGAGCAAGCGTATTTTCATCGGCGCAGAATGACCTCGGCATAAACTGCGATTTAATAACCGCATATCCGAAAACAGAGGGCATATTGATTGGCTTGCGCTCGTTTTCGCCCGATATTATTATTTGCGATGAAATTGCTTCTTATGAGGAGGCGCAGGCGATTGAATCCGGGGTAAACTGCGGAGTTTCGTTCGCTCTGAGCATTCATGCAAGAGATGAAAGGGAGCTTAAAACAAAGCCGATTTTGAGAAAGCTTCTTTCAACGGGCGCATTTGAAAAAGTAATTCTTCTTTCCGGCTCTCATGTCGGAAAGGTTGAAAAAATAATCGGGGCGGGTGAACTGATTGCTTAAAACGGCGGCAATGCTTCTGATATCGGCGGGCTTTACCCTCGGCGGCTTCGGTCTTGCGACTTTTTGTTCAAAAAGAATTTCGGTTATCAAAGAAATCCTGCTCATGATTTCGGTTATTGAAACACAGCTTAATTACGCCTGCTTGCCCGTTTCGGATATTCTGAATCTACTTTGCGAAAGCAAAAGATTTGAAAATCTCGGTTTTCTTTTAAAATGCCGAACCGAAGCCGAAAACGGCGAGCCTTTTCCGAGCGCATGGAAAAACAGCGTTGAAAGCGAAAAAGAGCTGTGCCGTCTGCTTTCGGATTTTACCGTTTATCTTGAAAGGCTCGGTGCGGATATCGGCTCAACCGATGTATCGGGTCAGCTCAGATGCTGTGAATATTACAGACGGATTTTTGAAAGCGAGCTTGCCGTGAGAGAAGAAAGCGGCAGAAAGTATTCAAAGCTTTTCCCGGCTCTCGGTCTGACTCTCGGTATTTCTGCGGCAATTCTTATGATTTGAGGTGTCAAAGATGGATATTACCGTTGTTATAAAAATTGCGGCGGTCGGAATTATAGTTGCGATTCTCAATTCAATTCTTGTGCGTTCGGGGCGTGACGACTATGCGATGATAACGATTCTTGCGGGCATCGTTGTTGTGCTGATGATGCTGATTCCGCAGTTTGCCGATTTGCTCGATACCGTAAAGCAAATTATTGAATTCTGAAATGGATATTCTGAAAATCACCTTTATCGGCATTCTGACTGCTCTGCTTTATGCGCTTATCAGGCAGATAAAGCCCGAATTTGCGCCGCTCGTTGCCTTGGGCGGTGCGGCTGTAACCATGATTGCTCTGACGGAAAAACTGCTTGATTTATCGGGCGGAGTTGGCGAAATGATAAGCCTTGCGGGCATTGACAAGGAGAATGTTTCGATTTTGCTGAAGGCTCTTGCAATCTGCGTTGTAACTCAGTTTGCGGCGGATATTTGTTATGATAATTCCTGCTCCTCGGTTGCGGGTGCGGTTGAGCTTGCGGGCAGAATCGGAGCCGTTGCTCTTGCCGTGCCCATGCTAAAAGCCGTAGCTCAGCTTGCGATTGGATTGATAAACGGATGAATTATAAAAAAATCGTTACTTTGATATTGGCAATTGCATTTTCTGTTTTGTTTTCTCTGACTGCCCGTGCGGCTAACATTGATGAATACTCAAAAGATTCGCTTGAAGCCATCGGCGCAGACAAACTGTCGGATTATCTTTCCGATGAGTCGGAGAAATATCTTGAAAAGCTCGGCTGTGAAGATATAGAGCTTGAAAAAATCCTTGATGTTTCGCCGAAATCGATTTTTAAACTGCTGTGGGAAATGCTCAAGGACGGATTTAAAGAACCGCTCAAAGGATTGATGAAAGTTACGGGAACGGTTTTGCTCGTCAGCGTTTGCTCGGGCTTTTTTCCCGATGATGAGAAAAGCAAAACCGTACTTAATCTGATTTGCGGGTGTTTTATCGTTATTTCGGTTTTTGCTCCTGCCTCTCAGAGCATAAAAGCGGCGGTTTCGGCGATAAAATCCTGCTCGGCATTTGAGAAAGCGTTGATTCCCGTTCTTGCCGCAGTCGTAACCGCTTCGGGCAACCCGACAAGTGCGCTAACCTTTAAAAGTGCGGCTTTTGCCGCCGCAGAGTTCATTGAAGCATTGGCAGATAGCTTTGCTCTGCCGCTTATCGGAATTACTTCCGCCCTCGGTGTGTCGGGCGCAATGCTTCCGACGCTGAGGCTTTCGGCGATAAGCGAAATTCTCAGAAAAACCGTAACCACGGTGCTTTCGGCTTCGGCAGGGCTGTTTTCGGGCTTTCTTGCGCTTAAAAGCCTGCTTTCTTCTTCTGCGGACAGCATTGCCGTTAAGGGCGTTAAGCTTGCGGCGAATACCTTTGTTCCCGTTGTCGGCGGCGCTTTGGCTGAGGCTTACACATCGGTTGTAGGCAGTCTTTCTTTGCTCAAAGGCACGGTCGGAATATATGCAATTCTTACTTTGTTCGTTATCGGAATACCCATAATAATTAACCTTTCTCTTTGGGTGCTTGCCATGCGTGCGGCGTGTGCAGTCAGCGATTTGCTTGATTGCCGTGTATGCTCGGAGCTGCTCAGAAACACAGCTTTCGTTTTTTCAATGGCAAATGTAATGCTGATTCTTTGCATGGCTGTGTTTATTATCTCCGCAGGCTTGGTTGTTGCCGTTAAAACAGATTTATAATATTTCGGGTAAGTTTTCAATAAAACAGGGGTGATAAAGCTTTGGATGCTCTGAAAAGCTGGGCTGTCAGCCTGATTGCCGCCGCTGCGGCGGGAACATTTGCAATGATAGTTTCTCCGAGAGGCTCAATGGACAAAACCATCAGAGCAGTTGTCGGAATATTTGTTGTTGCGGCAATTTTCTCTCCCTTGACCGAGCTTAAAAAAGACGGAAAGAATTTTTTTGAAAAAGAAGCTTTTGCGTTTGAGGAGGAGAACGAAGCGGATGAAATGCTAAGCGATTATCTGCTGACTGCATGTAAAAACGCCGTAAACAGCGAAATTGAAAAGGCGGCTGACGAGCTGAGCATACCCTCTTATCAATCGGAAATCGACGCTTATGTCGATGATGATAATTGTATAATTATACAGAATATTACGATAAATATTCCTGCCGAATATATTGATAAATCGGAAAAACTGTCTGTTAAGGCGTCGGAAAGAATCGGCGCACCCGTTACGGTCAATGCAGAATAAGGAACGGTATTGTCAAGTGAAAAAGATAACCGATGCTTTAAGAAAAATTATCGGCTTAATCTCGGATAAAACAAAATTAAGCCCGAAAATATTGCTTGCCGCCGTGCTTCTGGCGGCAGGAGCTGCGGCTCTGCTTATCAGCGAAATTCCGCAAAAAGATAAAAGCGTTTCTTCGCCCGTGTCAACAACCTTATCCGCCCAAGACCCCGAGGAATACACGAAGAAGCTTGAAGAACGCCTGACATCAATAATTTCAGCAATTGACGGAGCGGGCGAAACAAAGGTTATGGTGACTCTCGAGAGCAGCAGCGAAGATATATACCTGCATGATTTTGACTACGGAGAAAATGCGGATTCGTCGGGCAAAAACAGCTTTGAGAGAAAAGATGAATATGTTATTGTTGACGGCTCGTCGGGTGAGCAGGGGATTGTTGTCAGAATCGCAGAGCCTAAGATCAGGGGCGTTGCCGTTGTTTGCAAAGGTGCAGGTTCGGAGATTGTCAGAGAACAGATTGTTCAGGCGGTAACCGCTCTGCTTGATATCAGCAGCGCAAGAGTCAGCGTGGCAAAAATGAATTGATACATTCATTATGCATAAAATTACAATTTCATTTCGGAGGAGAAAACAATGATTATCAAAAAAAGACAGCTTTTGCTTGCAACCCTTATCATCGCTCTTGCGGCGGCGGTTTTCGTTAACTGGTATTACACCCGTCCCGAGGTTGAAACGGCGGGAACGGATAAAGGAAAAACCGATTTGTCACCTGCGGTAACCGAGGGAGCAAATCTCGGAGACGCACGCTATGTCATTTCAACCGATGCCGCTCAGGAGGACGCTCCCGCTCAGGCAAAGGCAAGCGAATATTTTGCAGGGGCGAAGCTTCGCCGTCAGACAGCCCATGACGAAGCGGCTGAAGCGCTCAACGATGTCATAAAAGACGGCTCGTCCTCATCCGAAGCTGTTTCAAAAGCCGAAAAAGCGCTTGAGGAGCTTGCAGCTTCAATCGCCCTTGAAAGCGATATCGAAAATCTGATAACCGCCAAGGTCGGCTGTAATAATCTGGTTATCCTTAACGGCGGCAACGCAGAGATTATCGTTGAAAACGGCTCGCTTGACGATGTTTCAATTGTTAAAATCAAAGAGATTGCAGTCAAACAGACGGGTTATCCGGTCGAAAACATAACAATAACGGAGATGGAATACTGAGTTTTATGCATTTTTTAATGAATATTCACTCAAATTTTGCAAGTTTTTTTAAAATAGTTATTGTATAATTCAAATGATAATGATATAATAACTCCGAAAAACGGCTGAACGGCGGGTTTTATACCCGCTTTTTGCCATAAAATGGGCTTAATGCTCCTTGCGGAGGGATTATATTGACAAGACGAGAAGAGAGAGAACAGGTTTTTATTCTGCTTTTTGAAAAATCATTCAACAGCGATACCGATATGGAGCAGCTTTATGATTTTGCGATTGAAAACGAGGTTATCACAGGCAGCGATTTTGTTAAAACGCTTCTGACGAAAACATGGGAAAATATCGGAGAAATTGACGGCAATATCGAAAAATTCTCGGTCGGATGGAAGATTAACCGCATTTCCAAGGTTGCCCTTGCGGTTCTTAGGCTTGCTGTTTGCGAAATCATTTATTTTGACGATATTCCCGTCGGAGTTTCAATTAATGAAGCGGTTGAGCTTTGCAAAAAATACGCCGCAAAAGAGGATTCTTCGTTTGTCAACGGTATTCTCGGTTCATTGTCGAAAGAAGCGAAATAATGCGGACTCTCGGTATAGATACAAGCAATTACACAACCTCTGCCTGCGTTTATGACAGCGAAAGCGGATTGCTGATTCAGAAAAAAAGGCTTCTGCCCGTAAAGCCCGGCGAAAAGGGTCTGCGTCAGAGCGATGCGGTCTTTCATCACACCTCAAGGCTTTATCCTCTCGTTGAGGAACTGTTTAACGAATACGGCGGCGAAATCGATGCCGTCGGAGTATCCGAAAAGCCGAGAGACGCAGAGGGTTCATATATGCCCTGCTTTCTTGTCGGAGTCAATGCCGCAAAGTGCATTGGTTCGGCAATGCGAAAGCCTGTCTACGACTTTTCTCATCAGGCGGGTCATATTGCGGCGGCTTTATTTTCAAGCGACAGAATGAACCTGATTAATGAGAAATTTATTGCCTTTCATGTTTCGGGCGGAACAAGCGAAATGCTTCTTGTTTCTCCCGATTCGGAGAGAGGTTTTAATGTTGAAATTATCGGCAAAACGCTTGACTTGAACTGCGGACAGGCTGTTGACAGAGCGGGAGTGATGATGGGTCTTTCTTTCCCGTGCGGAAAAGAGTTTGAAGC
>JBJEQD010000039.1:0-2784 GCA_051881575.1 Acutalibacteraceae bacterium
AGAGAATCACCTGATTTTTGAAGCCGAACGGCATGGTGTCAAAGGTGACTTTCGGGCCTAAGGAAAAGCTGTTATAGATGCCGTTACAGCCGAGAACGCCGTGTTCAAAGGCAATGCGGTGTTCAACCTCCGTTCCGCTTGTGCCGACAAATACGCTTGCCGTTCCGCCGATTTCTCGAATGATTGCGGCGGCGGTTTCTTCTTCGCTCATGCCGCCCGAGGAAAGATAATCGCAGGCAAGCTCGTTTTTCACAAACAGCGCTTTTTTGCTGTTTTCATCGCTTCGGGCAACAAAAAGAATATTTGCTTTCGGGTGATTTCTTCTTATCTGATCGCCGATGAAAAGCCCCGTTGTGCCCAGGCCGAAAATAACCACACGCTCAAAAGTGCTTTCGACGGCTCTTTTTCGGGCGGTTTGCTCATCGCATTTTTCTTTGGCAAGTTCAACCCTGAAATTCTGCGCTTCGCCGATGTCGCACATTCTTTCATGCTGAAAAACGGCACAGGCGTATGGGTCTGAAAAAACAAGCTTTTTCGCAAGAGACAGCGGAAGCTTCGTTAATCCCTTATATTTTTTCGGCAGATGCAACAGCATATCGGGGTTGAAATAGCCCTTATCGCAGAAAATCCCGTCAGCTCCGTCACAGCCGTATTCAAAATATGTTTCGTCCTCGGTGAAGCGTGTAGGGTCAAAGCTGTCGCCGCCTCGGATTAAAACGATGGCAAAGCGGTTTTCGCTCGGAACCCACACAACGCCCTCATGCCCGTTTATAAGTCTTGATTCCCCTTCTGGAAATTTCGGGCTGAGTTTGCCGCTGCGACCCATCTTCATAAGCTCAAAGTCCGTTCCGCAAAAGCCGCAGAAAACGGGCACGGCTTCGATTCCGCTCTTTTTTTCTTCTCCTCTGAGCCTCTGGCGGGGCGGATTGATAAGATTGATTTCGCCGTATTTCAGCGGTTCTTTTTCGTCGTTTTGAAAATATGTTGCAAAAGTTTTCAAGTCTTGTTCCTCGATTCTTTAATAATTGACATTTTATCAGTTTGATTATATAATGATTTTATCGATTTTGCTTGCGAAAAACAACCCGATAATTTAGAAATCCTATCATAAAGGATAATGCTGTTATGAAATCAAATGAACCGGGCGTTCTTGAAAAATCCGAAGTGTATTTTTCCTCGCCGTCTCAAACCGCCAAAAAGCTGTATTTCTATCCGATAAGCGCAGGCCATTTTTACTGCGTTAAGGGCTATCACCTTATAAGAGAAAACTACAACAGCCTGCTTATCACTCATATCCTGGGCGGTTCGTTCACCTTCATAAAAGACGGAAAGCACATTACGGCTCACTCGGGCGACACCGTCATTCTCGACTGCTTCAAGCCCCATGAGTATTACACCGACAGCAGCTTTGAATCAATATGGATTCACATAAGCGGCGGCAACTCTTTTGAGCTGTTTGAAGAAATCGAAAAGAGCGAGGGTAATCTGATTAAATGCAAGGATATTCAGCATGTTCAAAAACTGCTGTTCAGAATATTTAACGGCATCAGCAGCGACAATCCCCCGACGGAATTAAGCCTGTCGCTTGATATCTACAAGCTTTTTGCCGAGCTTCTCAACCCTCAAAGCATGAAAAGCAAAGGCGAAAGCAGTTATGAAGACTGCATAAATCTAATAAAAGAATTCATCTCCGAAAATCTGAACGAAAATCTGACGGTCGGTCAGCTCGCAAAAAGAGCGAACATGAGCACCTCTCATTTTTCAAGAGTTTTCAAACAGCAAACAGGATTTTCACCTTATGATTTTATTCTCATTTCAAGGCTTAACCGAGCAAAGTATCTGCTTCAGATTACCGACATGACGGTTGCGTCAATCGCATATGAAATCGGCTTCAACAGCGAATCGAATTTTATTTATTTTTTCACGGAAAACGAGGGCATTTCGCCCGGCAAATTCCGCAAACTGAAATTCTGATAACAAACGTGCCCTGACGGTTTCGATTCCCGTCAGGGCTTTGCATTAATAACTGCCTTTTGATATTCAGCTTTCTGAAAGCTTTATTTCTTTTGCGCTTTTCAGCGCAAGTCTGTCCGAATACAGCGGCACGGGGATTTCATTGTAAACATTTGAAATGCCGAATCTCGTTTTCGGCGCCGTGCGGATAATGAGCGTATTGTTTTGCTCGATATACTTTTTATAGTCTCTCAAATGCATAACAAATTTATTGTCAATATTGAAATAATCGTTAATAAGCGTTTTGCCGCTGAAAACCTGCAAATTCAGTCCTTCAAAATCAAATTCCAACACGACATCAAAACGGTTTTCAAGGATATTCTTCGGCAGTTTCAGCTCATAATAACTGCGCTTGCCGGTTGAATACAGATAATAATTGAACGGCAGTTTCCGATTTTTGCATTTTTGAAGTGAAATCTCGTTTTTGAGGTCGGTTTCGGTTATTTGTTCGCAATATATTTTGCCGTTGTCGCAATAAACCGTGCCGTCTATGAAATACGCCTTTCCGTTGATGAAATGAAACCGCTTCGCTTTTTCAAAGGGAATAACGATTATTTTAACATCATCGATTTCCGTTCCGCTTTCGCTGAAATTGAGCGCAATCTCTTTTCCGCCGACGGAGCATTTCGGGCTTATGCCCTCACATTCGGCAAAGAAACAGACCGTTTTGCCGCCTGTTTCGGCTTTTGCAATCGGCTGAGCAAGAATATAATCAAAATCCACCGTACCAAGCCGAATATTGAACGGATAGAAAAACATTGAATCGGCTTT
>JBJEQD010000040.1:0-11648 GCA_051881575.1 Acutalibacteraceae bacterium
GATCTGCGGGAACAGCACCGTTTTCGCAGTAAATCTGACTGTCAATGTCAAGTCTTGCTTCGCCGAGAGACTGTTCATCCGCCGCACCCATAAGCATTGTAACAAGATTAATGGTTGTTGTAACAAGCTCATCTTTTCTGGCGCTGATAGCGGCAAAAATATTGGAAACCATGTCTTTGAGAATACTGATATTAGTCAGAACATCCTCAAACTCATCAATCGTGTAGCTTTCCGCAATGCAGGGAATATGATTACCGGACTCATCAACAGTATAAAATGCACCATTAAAAATTCGCCTGATGAGATTTATAACCGACTGACGGGCAGTCAAGGTATAAAGCTCAGAGGTGTTGCCCGTTGTTGCCCTATTCTGCTCAAAGAAAGCATAAATATTTTCTATTTTCGCGTCAAATACTGTGTCGAGAATAAAATAAACAATACTTATTAATGTCAAATTTTCTTCTGTACCGTCATCAGCAATTGCTTCATAAGGAAGCCAATTCTTGGGAATGAACTCCCATATGATAGCATCAATCTTTTCCCAACCGTCTGCAGCTTCGCTATATACTGTATCGTCAAAAAGACCGTCAATATACTGCATACACCAATCTGCAAAGGCGACAAGAAATTCACCTGATGTTGTTGACATCTCGCAGTTAAGACCAATATTATGGTTCAGATAAAATGTTCCGATATCTGCTCCGATTTCAATGATTGCGTTTCTGTAAGCTTCCCTTGTATCGGGAGTTACTGTTTCGGGGTAACTCATGTCGGGCATAATGCTTGCACAAAGCTCACGGAGACCAATATATGCGATTTTGTAGGTGGGAGTATTCGCAGGAATCGACATATGCTTAACGAACTCCTCAACTGCCGCTTTTGCAATATAATTGCAAAGACCCGGGAATTCGAGAGATGATACATCGGTTGTATCGCCTCCGAGAGGAATTATTACTCTCAGAAGTCTTTCGATGTTATCTTCCAGAAGCTCCGGCTGAGTCTGGTTGGTTTCAGCTTCAAAATCCCATGCAAAATGCGTCTGACCCGGTAACAGCATCTGATTAACAACAGTGCCGAGAACGTCGTTAAGCTGCTCTGTTAAGCTCTTGTTATCATCAAAATTATATTCCGATACGGTATAATCAACATTAACAAGAGTGTTCAGCGAACCGCCTTTTCCCGTGTTAGATTCAACCGCATTTTTAATAACGGTTTTAAGCTCATTGTTGACGAGAGGAACAACATATTTATTGAGTGCGCAGAAAATTGCCTCCTCAATAGTGCGGTATCCGTTATCGGTTTCAAGGTTTGCGTTGAACCCGGGCAGAACACCTGAGAATCCCATAGCGGTTGCTCTCTCTCCGCCCGGAACTGCTCCGAGCTGATTGTCATACATGAACTGAACAAGGGTGTCAAGGGTTGTATTAGCCGGCATTTGTTCGGTGTTGACGGGATGAAGTTCTTCCCAAATAAGCTCCTTAATGTATCCGCTGAAATCATCTATGATAAGTCTGAATTCAGGCGGAAGGAAACCTTTAACCATTCCCCAGCTGAAAGTTCCGTCAAGAATATTTGTAAGTCTGGGGGCAACAGCCGCAACATAGTCAACAAGGCTGTTTATAACATCAAGATCGGTTTTATCGGCTGTTGTTCTGCGAACAGAGGCGATTTTATCTCTGTGAGTTTCGAGAATAACCAAATCGCCGACAGTCAGACTGCCGTAAAGCCAATTGCCCGTGATGCTGTAAATTGATGAAAGCGCATTGTCGGTTGAACGAAGGTCAATACTGCCAATAAGCGGGATATCGATCAGTATATCCTCTTTTTCAAGCATGGTATCGAGCATATCCAGCAGAAGCGAGGATTTCTGAACCGTTGTAAGCTCGGCTTTGTCAATTGTGTTGTACTGATTTATAATCGCCGAATCAAGATAGGCTGAATAGCTTGCCGATGCCGCCGCCGAGAAACAGCCGACCGCCATAATCATAGCCATTAATAAGGCAATTAATTTTTTAAATTTCCTCATGATTTTTCCTTTCCTCAATCCCTTTCGGGTGAAATAATTTATTTAAGCGGTTTGAGTAATGCGGGAAAATCAGCGAGCAAATTTTGATAATTCAGGGGCAAACCGCTTAAAAAGCCGCTAATTCAATATTTGCCCGCATCCTAATCTTAACCATGGGAATCACCTCCTTGTTTTATTTTCAAAATTAAACCGATTTTCGGCCGATTAACCGGTTTAAACTTTTGCAGCTTATTGTCAATTCAAAAAGTCAATGCCTGCAACAAAATCGTCGGCCTGAGAAACGTTTTCAATGCCACCGTCCTTTGATGTTACGGTTATCAGAAGCACTCTGCCGTTGACCTTTGCAAAATATCCGTAAGCTTCAAGCTCTGAGCCTTCGTCATCGGTCATTTTCATTTTAAAACGCTGCATCGGAATGTCGGCAACGGTTATATTTTCAATTTCACTATTCGCAATGCCTGTTGCCTTGGCTGAATTATATGTATCAATGACATAAGATTCAAAATCCGATGCAGATTCCGTTTTATCCATAATGCTGAACTGTATTGTTCCCTGCTTATTTTCAAGCAGAGGGTCGGCTTCACTCGACTTCAAATTGAAATATTCGGGTATTTTCAAGTCATAAGCCGGAGCCATAAGCTTTTCTTTGTCTACAATAAGATATTTTTCGCTTAAAACCTCCGTCACTTCTTTGCCGTTTTCGTCTTTTCCTGCATCTACTATAAGATTGCCGTTTGAATCTAAAGCCCGTCCGCCATCCTTGCCGGTTATCATCTCATAGGTTTTTCCGTTTGAGCTTATTACGGCGGGCGAAGACATTTTGCAGGATACAAGGCTCAACGTTATAGCCAAAATTATAATCAAAGTTATTATTCTTTTCATTTCTTCCACCTTTCCTTTATACAAAAGCGTTTTTTAACATCCTAAATTTATTAATTCATCGGAATCACCGCCGTTCGACTTTTATTATATTATTGCTGCCCAGAACAGCTTTTTAAAATTGCCGTTCTTTTGATTTTCACAAACCTCATTATAAATATCTCTTTTCTCTAATATTAAAAGAAGTATATTTGATATTCTGTCAACGATTTCGGTATCAAGCTCGTCCGCTTCTTTTGAAAGCTCTTCGTCCAGAAGCTCGGTTAACTCCTCCTCGCTGAACGCTTCCGGCGTTCTCAAAAACTCAATCAGTTCTTTTTTGCTTATCATAGAAATATCCTTTCGTGAAAAATTTGTCACACAAAAGCAGTATGACTGTTTTTCCTTTCATTAATTAAATCGGGAATTTTTGGTAAAGGGTCAATGTTTTTTTATTTTCACATCATTTTCTGCGTTTTAAATAAATATTGATGAATATTTTTATGCATTTTGTCAGTTGTAGAATTCATCCGAATGCTTTCTGACAAGATCATATATTTTTTTCTTTAATCTGAACCTTCTTCTTTTTACGGTTGAAACCGAAACCCCGTATTTTTCGGAAAGCTGTATATTTGTTAATTTCCTGACAGCAAAATCAAACAGCAAAGTCTGCTCATCCTCCGTAAGACTTTGAATTATCAATTTTCTGTCACGCTCAATTTCTTCATCGGTAGCCGTTCCCGCAAGGTTACGGTTAGATTCAATAAGAGAATATTCAGCCGAATCATAAAGAGTGTCAACCGATACTTCATGCTTTATTTTCTCATTCTTTTCTCTGAACACATTCATTATCTTGTTGAAAGCCGTTCTGTAAAGCCACGCCTTTGGATTAGGCGGTTCACCGTTCCTTTTGATATATTCCAAAAGTGCCAAAAATACCTCCTGCATACAGTCGTCAACATAATCTCGGTAAGAATTCCTAAGTCTTGCCTTGCAAAGATTCTCTAAATCTTTTTCATATTTTTTCCAGATTATCTCTGCGGAACTTGACGCATCAAAAACTTTGATTTTGTTTTCAGTCATTGCTGAAACACCTCCTATAATTGAATAAACATTATTTATGCCTTCACATAATAATGGCAATTTTTGTGAATTGTTTCAGCTTTTTATGAAAAAAGTGATTTTAAGATAGAAAATGGCTTATATCGGCACACTCTCCGACATAAGCCAAAATTCTTTTATTTTGATGAAAAAAAGCGGTGACAAACGCCACCGCTTTAAATACTGAATTAATAATTATTTAACCATGCTGGCGACTTCAGCTGCGAAATCGTCCTCTTTCTTCTCGATGCCCTCGCCCTTTGCAAGACGGACAAAGCCTGTAACCTTAATATCTGCACCGATTGTCTTTGCAACCTGAGCAACATAACCTGCAACAGAACCGTCAAAGAGATCTGAGCGAACGAAAGGCTGCTCAAGGAGGCAGATTTCTTTGATCTGCTTCTTAATACGGCCATCAACGGCACCGGCAAAAATTTTGTCATTTACATATTCATCTTTGCCTGCTACTGCAAGTTCTGCAAGAGTTGCAATTGCCTCTTTTGAGAGGAAGTTGAAGAGGAAGTTATTGTTCTTCTGCTCCTCATAAGCGGCAATGTCCTCGTCGCTCCAAAGCTTCTCGCTGACAGCTTTCTCTAAAAGCTTTCTGAGAATGGGCTTGGGAAGTGATTCGGGCTTATTCAGTGAGCTGTCGATTGTGATGGACTTCATCTTTGCAAGCTCATCAGCGGAAATATCATCTTTGCTTAAATATTCGGGGCTCATAGCTGCAACCTGCATGGCAATATTCTTGCCCATTGCAACGAACTCAGCGTTATCTGCTGCGTTGGTCTCAAAGCTTACGAGAACGCCTACAGAGCCGCCTGCATGAATATAGGAAATTGCTGTTCCCTCAACAAGAACAAAACGGCGGAGCTTGAGGTTTTCACGAATCTTGAGGAAGAGCTCCTGAATTGCATCTGCAACGGAAACCGAACCGTCGGAAATTGTTGTTGCAAGAAGTGCATCAAGATCTGCGGGTTTATTTTCAACTACTGTCTTTGCAATCTGATTTGCAAGAGCAATAAACTCGGGGTTTTTGCCTACGAAATCGGTTTCGCAGTTAAGCTCAACAAGAGCTGATGCATCGCCGTTTGAGAAAAGGCCGATAACGCCTTCAGCGGCAACTCTGCTTGCTTTCTTTGCTGCGGTTGCAAGACCTTTTTCACGAAGAATTTCTACAGCTTTATCCATATCGCCGTCGGCTTCAACAAGTGCTTTTTTGCAATCCATCATGCCGACATTGGTTTTCTCTCTGAGTGCCTGAACATCTTTGGCTGTAAATGCTGCCATTATATTATTCCTCCTCTTTTGCTTCTTCGGCTGCTTCGGGAGCGTTCTGCTCGCCCTGTCTGCCTTCGATTACTGCGTCTGCCATTGCGCCTGCGATAAGCTTAACGGCACGAATAGCATCGTCATTGCCGGGGATAACATAATCAACTTCATCGGGATCGCAGTTGGTATCAACGATAGCGATGATGGGGATTCCGAGCTTCTTAGCTTCGAGAACTGCGATTCTCTCTTTGCGGGGGTCAACGATGAACATTGCAGCGGGCTGCTTCTTCATCTCTGTGATACCGCCCATGAACTTCTCAAGCTTTTCAATTTCGAGGTTGAGCTTTGTAACTTCCTTTTTGGGAAGAAGGTCAAAAGTGCCGTCGCTCTCCATTGCCTTGAGCTGAGCAAGTCTCTTGATTCTCTTCTGAATTGTGTTGAAGTTGGTGAGCATACCGCCGAGCCAACGGGCGTTGACATAGGGCATACCGCAGCGAACTGCTTCTTCCTTAACGGAATCCTGAGCCTGCTTCTTTGTTCCGACGAAAAGAATCTCGCCGCCGTCTGCTGCTACCTGACGGGCGAACATATAGGCTTCTTCGAGCTTCTTAACGGTTTTCTGAAGGTCGATGATATAGATGCCGTTACGCTCCGTGAAGATGTACTCTGCCATTTTGGGGTTCCATCTTCTTGTCTGATGGCCGAAATGGACACCTGCTTCAAGCAACTGCTTCATTGATACTACTGACATGATTTTTCCTCCTAAGTTTAATATTGTATCTATCTTGTCAGATACGAACCGCCGCAAAGCCTGATATTAACACGGATTTTATTTCCGCAACTATAATAAAAATAGCTTTGCGTGTGATTTGCTATGGAATTATACCACAACACATTTGAAAATGCAAGAGTATTTTTTAGAAAAAAATTTAAATATTAAAAATATTTGGTTATTATTATATTGATTAACTTTTTATAGTGTGATATAATCAATAATTGATGAAATAAATCACTAAATTTTCCGGAGGTAATCAATTATGGAAAGATTAAACGGTAAAGTTGCTGTTGTAACAGGCTCAACAAGCGGAATCGGCGTCGGCATTGCCAAGCTTTTTGCCGCTGAAGGCGCAAAGGTCGTTGTTTGCGGCCGCCGTGAAGAAAAAGGACAGGCTGTTGTTGACGCTATTAAGGCTGAAGGCGGCGAAGCTTCTTATCATTTCATGGACATCACAGACACAGACTGCATTGAAAAGCTTTTTGCTGATACAGCAGAAAAATACGGTAAAATCGATGTTCTTGTTAACAACGCCGCAAATGTTGCTCTTAAGGACGGCAGAGTTGACGAGCTTACGATTGAAATGTGGGACAAGATTTTCCAGAGCGATATGAGAGGAACATTTTATGCAACAAAATGCGTTCTCCCCTATCTTGAGAAAAATGAAAACGGCGGTTCGATCATCAACATCGGTTCAATGGCATCATGCGCCGGTGATTTAAGCTCAACAGCTTATGCTTGCGCTAAGGCAGGCGTTGACATGCTCACAAAGTCAACCGCTCTTCAGTACGGCAAAAAGAATATCCGCTGCAACTGCGTCAGACCCGGACTTATCGTTACACCCGACAATGATGCCCATGTTCCTCAGGTTCTTAAAGATATATTCCTGAGCAACATTATGGTTAACCGTTACGGCTGCCCCGAGGATATCGGTCACATGTGTGTATATCTTGCCTCGGACGAGAGCGCATATGTAACAGGTCAGATCGTCAATGTTGACGGCGGACTTAATTCACATGTTCCCACCGTTGCACAGTTCAAGGAGCTTAATTCCAGAACTTGGTAAATTAAATATAAAATTCAGCTCCCCGTAAGCAATCGCTTTCGGGGAGCTTTATTATTATTCTCTGTGCCACTTGACGCCCTGTGCGGTATCTTCGAGAACAACGCCCATGGCTTTAAGCTCATCTCTGATTCGGTCGGCTTCTGCCCAGTTCTTTTCTTTTCTCGCCTTGGTTCTTGCCTCAATCATTGCATCGATTTCGGAATCAAGGGTTTCTGTGTTTCTGTTATAAACAAGGCCGAGAACGCCTGTCAGCTCGTCAAAAATCTTTGCCGCATACTCTGCGGTTTCCTTTGAGCCGCCCTTGCTGATAACAAGAGTGTTAATATCTCTGACAAGCTCAAACACCGCCGCAATACCGTCCGCCGTGTTAAGGTCATCATCCATGGCTTCGATAAACTGAGCGGTTCTCTTATCAAGCTGTTTTTTTATCTCAGCAGAAAGCTCACCGTTCTGAGCATTTTTGATTTCAAAATCAAGGCTGTCACGGCAGTTATAAAGTCTCGCAAGAGACGCTTTGCACTGCTCGATAATATCAACGCTGTAATTAATCGGGCTTCTGTAAGAAGAAGAAATCATCAGATAGCGAATGGGTTCATATCCGTATTTCTCGGCAACATCTCTGACGGTAAAGAAATTACCGAGAGATTTTGACATTTTAACATTATCAACATTGATATAGCCGTTGTGCATCCAATAGTTTGCAAAGGGCTTGCCGGTGAAGCATTCGCTCTGAGCAATCTCATTTTCATGGTGAGGGAAAATCAAATCCTGACCGCCGCAATGGATATCAATGCTCTCTCCGAGATATCTGCAAACCATGGCGGAGCATTCAATATGCCAGCCGGGTCTGCCCTTGCCCCACGGAGAATCCCAATAAGGCTCGCCGGGCTTTGCCGACTTCCAAAGCGCAAAATCCATCGGGTCTTTTTTGATATCGCCGACCATGATTCTTGCGCCGGCTTCGAGCTCCTCAAGCGGCTGATGCGAAAGCTTGCCGTATTCATCAAATGTTTTGGGGCTGAAATAAACATCGCCGTCAACTTCATAAGCATGACCGTTATCAATAAGCCCCTGAACGATTTCGATAATCTTATCAATGTTTTCGGTTGCTTTCGGATGAACGGTTGCAGGGCGGAAATTGAGACCTTTGGCATCCTTCCAGAATTCCTCAATATATTTTTCGGAAACATCGGTAAAGGTTGAATTTTCTTCGTTTGCACGCTTGATAATTTTATCGTCAATATCAGTGAAATTCTGAACAAATGTAACCTTATAACCCCTGTATTCAAAATATCTTCTCAGAACATCAAAAACACAGATAGGTCTTGCATTTCCGATGTGAATATAGTTATATACCGTCGGACCGCAGGCATAAATTTTAACTTCGCCCTCGGTTATAGGCTTAAACTCTTCTTTTCTTCTTGTTAATGTGTTGTAAATCTTCATTTATTATTCTCCTGCTTTTCTATAATATTTTCTAATTCAATAATTTTGCTTTCAAGCCTTGCAATCTCCTGCGCAACGGGGTCGGGAATATGAATCTGGTCAAGATCGTTAACTCTTATTCCCTCACGGCGAACAACCTTTGCAGGAACGCCGACAGCGGTCGAATCAGGCGGTATATCGGTCAGAACAACAGCTCCGGCGGCAATTTTTGAATTATCTCCTATCTTTACCGGACCGAGAACCTTTGCGCCCGAACCTATCATAACATTGTTGCCGATTGTGGGATGCCTTTTTCCGGTATCCTTGCCTGTTCCGCCGAGAGTTACGCCCTGATAAATTGTAACATCATCGCCGATTTCTGCGGTTTCTCCGATAACAACGCCCGTTCCGTGGTCGATAAAGAATCGCTTGCCGATTTTAACAGCGGGATGAATTTCAATTCCCGTCTTTTTTGAAGCTCGCTGTGAAACCCATCGAGCGGCAAAAAACATGTTCTTATTATATAATCGATTTGCAAGCCTGTGAAGCCTTATGGCCTTAAGCCCCGGATAAAGCAAATAAACCTCAGCGGCAGATCTTGCGGCAGGATCTCTTTCTTTTACGCACGCAATATCCTCTTTGAGCTGTTTAAACAATATATGCATCTCCTAAAAACGAATTCAGAAAGAAAAAGCCTCCGCAGCCAAAATGACTACGGAGGCGTTAAAACGCGGTTCCACTCCTGCTTATAACTCAGAGGCTCAGACCTCTTTGGCTTTTAACGCAGCCAAACGCACGGAGATACTCTGTTCCCCCCGTGTGCCGTCGGGTGCACTTCGCCGAGCACAGCATAAGGAGCATTTCAGCTTATTGCTCCCTCTCTGATATGCCGAAGAACGGTTACTCTCCCCGCCGATTGCATTTCTTATCACTTAATGTATTATATGATTTTTATTTTGAAAAGTCAATCACTTTTTTACCGTCAACAATATATTTTACGCCCGAAACAACGGTCAGAACGGCGGTTATACACAAAAGAATATTTGAAACAAGCGCAAATTTTTCAAAATCAAGATTATAAAGCTCAACAAAATGAATTGCAATCATTATTCCGATTGAGAATATCATTTGGCTTGCAGTTTTGAGCTTGCCCCAGATTCCTGCGGCAATAACAATCCCCTGCGCCGTTGCAACAAGGCGGAATGAAGTAACAAGAAACTCCCTTGTCAGAATAATCATGACTATCCAGATGTTGCACAATCCGAGCTGCATAAACGCAAGCAAGGCCGCCGTTGTCAGCATCTTATCGGCAACCGGGTCGCAGAGCTTGCCGAAGGTTGTTATCTGATTATTTTTGCGGGCAAGCTTGCCGTCAAGAAAATCGGTTATTGACGCCGCTGCAAAAATAACGGCAGCAACAATAAAATGATACTTAAAGTCAATAATCATTGCCGCCAAGAAAAACGGTGTTAATATTATTCTGGCAACAGTAAGTCTGTTAGGTAAATTCATTTTGCCTCCTCAGTCGTTAATATCCTTGCCGATAAGGTCATAATCGTTAACGCCGATAATGACAACATCCGCAAAGTCGCCGACTTCATAGTTTTTATTGGTTGTGAAAGAAACGGTTCCGTCAATCTCGGGAGCGTCCATGTATGTTCTGCCGCTGTAGCTGTCGCTGTATGAGTCATAGCTTTCAACAAGAACACGGTAGGTTTTGCCGATTCTTTCGTTGTTTTTAAGAGTTACGATTTCAAGCTGATCCTGCATTATTATCTCGCCCCTGCGAAGCTTTGTTTCATTATCGACAGGATCGCCGAGTTCAAAAGCAGGCGTTCCCTCCTGCGGCGAAAATTCAAAGCAGCCTAAGCGGTCAAACTCAATTTCATTAACAAATTCCGCAAGATTCTCAAATTCTTTTTCGCCCTCGCCGGGGAAGCCGACAATAAATGTTGTTCTGATTACGGCATCAGGCAGAGCAGAACGGATTCTGCCGATGGTTTCACGCAGAAATGCGCTGTCTCCCCGTCTGTTCATGGCTTTAAGAATTCCGTCGTCGGCGTGCTGAAGCGGAAGGTCAATATAAGGAAGAACCTTTGGCTGTCTTGCTATGGTTTCAAGAAGTTCATCTGTTATCTTGTCGGGATAGCAGTAAAGCATTCTTATCCATTCAATGCCGTCAATCTCGCAAAGAGCGTCGAGCAGTTCGGGAAGTCTTAATCTGCCGTAAAGGTCAATACCGTAGTTGGTGGTATCCTGGGCAATAAGAATAAGCTCCTTAGTGCCTGCGGCGGCAAGCTGTTTTGCTTCATCAACGAGAGTTTCAAATTCAACGCTGCGGTAATTTCCTCTTATTGACGGAATGGAACAATAAGTGCATCTGTTCGAGCAGCCGTCGGCAATTTTCAGATATGACCAATACTCGGGAGTTGTTAAAAGCCTCTCGCCGACAAGAGGAAGCTCCTCTTTATCGGGCATATCGTAGATTTTCTCTCCCTCAATTACTTTTTTAACGATATCTGCGATTTTTCCGTCGGCTCCGATGCCTGCAACGGCATCAACCTCGGGAATTTCCTTGAATATTTCTTCCTCGTATCTTTGAGCAAGGCAACCGGTCACGATAATCTTTTTAACCGTGCCCTCCTCTTTGAGCTGCGCCATTTCAAGGATATTTTCGATTGCTTCCTGCTTGGCGGCATCAATAAATCCGCAGGTGTTGATTATTACTGCGTCAACGCCGTCATAGCAATCAGCAATTTCAAATTCATTTTTATCAAGCTGAGCAAGCATTCTTTCGGCGTCAACCTGATTTTTGGGGCAGCCGAGAGATATCATACCGACTTTATACATCGTAAATATCCTCCGTTTCTGTTTCAATTCTTCGCAGGGCGGCGCTGATATCGGACCATCTGTAGCCGAGCCTTTGCAAAGAAGCGACCGTTCTTTTAATCCCTTTTTCATCTGATAAGGAACGGGAATACTTTGTATTCAATAAGTCTATAATATGCAAAATCGGATCAAAGTCAAGACTTTCGACAACATTATTTACAATTTCTTTTGAAATTCCTTTGCGGAAAAGCTCGTTTCTGACCCCTGCAAGGCTTAATCCTTTGCGTTCAATCAGG
>JBJEQD010000041.1:0-2765 GCA_051881575.1 Acutalibacteraceae bacterium
TTTTTTCAGGCGGGCGAACACAGTTCGCCCCTACCGTGTTGCCGATAAATTCTGCTGTTTTTACGGAACGGCTGGATTATTCAGATTTAATAATAGGTTCGGTAGGGAACGCCGTCCCCGGCGTTCCGTAGGATTTGATATGTTTTCACGGACAGCCGCAAGGGCTGTCCCTACGATTTGTTTTTCAATTTGTAGGGGACGATGCCCACATCGTCCCAATGAAATATATTTCATTATTTGCCTATGGCGAATTGGTTCGTCGGGGACGCCGAACCCTACAGATTTTGCCGTAAGCTGTGCATATTCCAACGGAACGCTGAGGACAGCGTTCCCTACAAAAAAACCGCCCGCAGGGATTGACCCGGCGGGCGGTTATGCAAATCAAATCATTTTTATTTCCGAAACAATCAAATTATTTATTCCTGAAACAAACAAATTATTATATTTCCGAAACAATCAATTATTTATTCCCGAAATAAACAAATTATTATATTCCCAAAATAAACAAATTATTATATTCCCGAAACAATTGAATTAATTTATTGCCGAAACAATGCTGTTGAACACTCCGACAAACCATTCTCCGATTGAAACGGGAGCTTCAGTCAGCCAGGTTATACAGCTGTTAACGAAAGTCTTGAGCCATCTGCCAATTGAGCAGAAGAAGCATGAGCATTCCGTTTCTTCGGGTCCGCCGATGGTTGCGGGATCGTCCGAGCCGCAGTTTATGCATCTGCCGTCCTTGTAGCTGTGACCCGTTGCGGGAACCTCGCTGTCAACATAGCTGTCGCCGCAATTTGCACAGGTGTGGGTTGTGTAGCCCGCTTCGGTGCAGGTCGGAGGAGTTACAACGCTGTCATAATCGTGACCGCTTGCGGTAATAACCGTATCTTCAATGGTTATTTCGGCTGTTGCTTCTTCATCTGCAAAGAGCTTGTCGCAGACACTGCATTTCCAATGTTCAATATTACCGTCCTCTGTGCAGGTTGGTTCGTTGCGTTCAACCTTATCAAGGCTGTGACCGAGTGCGGTAATAACCGTATCTTCAAGTGTTATTTCGGTTGTTGCTTCTTCATCTGCAAAGAGCTTGTCGCAGACGGAACAGATGTAGTATTCGATGTTGCCGTCCTCTGTGCAGGTTGCTTCTTTGCGTTCAACCTTATCAAGGCTGTGACCGAGTGCGGTAATAACCACATCTTCAGCGGTTAATTCGGTTGTCGCTTCTTCATCTTCAAAGAGCTTTTTGCAGACATTGCATTTGTAATGAGCAATATTTCCGTCCTCAGTGCAGGTCGGGTCTTTTGCGTCAACAGCCTTTATCGAGTGCGAATAGCACAGAATTCTGCCGTAATTGATTACCTCGCCGATGATTTTGTTATCTGTATCACTGCTGATAATCAGAGTTCCGTCTTCGCCGACGGTTATTGTCTCGTTTGCGTTATTTTTCTGTAAACGGTTTATTGTTACCGTGCCGCCGTTAATCTCAATGGGAGCAGTTGCCGCATAATCGGGATCTCCCGAGCCGCCACCCGTTGCGCCCGAGCCGAGAGCGTTGCCGTTGCGTCCGTTGTTTCCGTTGATATCGTAACCACCGGTTGCATTAACCGTGCCGCCGTTGATGATGATGCTGTCGCTCGAACCGCCGGATTCATTATTGTATTTTCCGCCGCCGCCGCCGATTCCGGCTCCGCTGCCGCCCCAATATCCTCTGTTGTCGCCGCCGACGGCATTTATAACGCCGCCGTTAACCGTTACTTTTCCCGACGCTTCGGCATTTGAACTACTACCGTTTGCCCAAGCTCCGTCGCCGCCGATTCCGGCTCCGCCGCCTGCATATGCATTCTTGGCGCTTCTGTTATGTCCGTTAGCTCCGTAAGCGTTCAATACGCCGTCGTTGCCGTTGATGATAAGCTCCGCTCCGGCAGGAACGCCGATAGCCGCTCTGCCGCTTCCGCAGCGCAGACGGGAATCGTTCTCAAAAGTACCTGCATTGTAATAGCCCTCGTCAGAGGCTAAGGTGTTAACGCTGCCGTCAACAAGATAAACGGTTACCTTGTAAGGACCGTTGATGTTGAACGGATTGGGCTTGCTGTAATCGCCCGTGTTGCTCGGAGAGGGAACAAGAATGTTCACGCCGTCGAGATAAATCGTGCAGTCACAGTTGACGGTTATTGTGTTGGAAGTTACACTGCCTGAGGCTGAATAATAGGTGGAATCCGGAATGAAATAGTCAGCCGTGGTCGACACTTCGGTGTTCAACCACGGATCATATTCCGAAGTGTAGGTAGTATCATACTCCATGGTGGTCGTCTCTTCTTCTAAGAAGGTTGACTCTTCAATGTCCGACTGATAAATGCGGTAAGTTCCTTCGGCGTTTATCGTAACAGAGCCTGCGTTCAGATTGTATTCCGCATCATAATCAACCGCCAGAACGGTTACCGGCAGAATGCTCAGAAGCATAAATAACGCCGGAATCAGGTAATAAAGTTTCTTGGAAATTTTCATAGCTGCGCCTCCTGTATTTGGAATGAGAGAATTATACCATATACTGTAAGAAATTGCAATATTTTTATCGGGATTATTATTGTGTTTTTGCCGTTTGTTGCGAAACACACTTCATTCTTTATTTACCTTGCGCCGTCCCCGACATGCCGCCGGATTTGGTCGTATATACCGTAAAATTGGGATTTGACGGTTCGTATGACAAACTCCGTAAAACCCCGTAGGGGAGGCGTTTCGCCTCCCGCGGGACGGGGAACCCGTCC
>JBJEQD010000042.1:0-45661 GCA_051881575.1 Acutalibacteraceae bacterium
GAAGCGGCGGAAATATTCGGCTTTTCAAGAAGGCAGAAGCTCAGAGCGATTTATCTGCCCTCGGTCAAGCCCGCATT
Source organism: Acutalibacteraceae bacterium (assembly GCA_051881575.1). Classification (GTDB taxonomy): domain Bacteria; phylum Bacillota; class Clostridia; order Oscillospirales; family Acutalibacteraceae; genus CAG-177. The sequence continues at coordinate 78 of JBJEQD010000042.1, forward strand.
TGTTTCGGGATGCACAACGGCTATCGGATTTTCGTGGAAAGCGGGAATCGCCGCCGAGGTACTTGCAACTCCGCCCGATTCGGTCGGATACAATCTTTATTACGCAAAGATTAATCTTGAATATGCCGACCTTTTTGCATGGACGGCGGCGGTTATCATAATGAGCTTTCTGCTTGAAAAAGCGGTTGTCAGATTGCTTAAAGGATTCTTCGGAGGATAATCATGTCAATTGTTCTCAATAACATATCAAAATCATACGGCGGCAGGCAGGTTCTCGAAAATCTGAGCTTTGAAATACCCGACAGCGGCATTTTCGGCATTTTCGGCGGCTCGGGCTGCGGCAAAACAACCCTGATTAGAATTATCTGCGGGCTTGAAAAGGCAGATAGCGGAAGCGTCGGTGGTGCGGAGAAGTTTTCGGTGGTCTTTCAGGAGGACAGGCTCATGCCGACAATGACGGCTCTCGAAAATGTTGCGGCTGTTTCCGACATTGAAACGGCAAAGAATTGCCTTGAAAAAGTCGGGCTTGCGGACAGCTTCGGGAAATATCCCTCTGAGCTGAGTGGCGGAATGAGCCGCAGGGTTGCCGTTGCAAGGGCACTTGCGTTTGACGCACGGGCGCTCATTCTTGACGAACCTTTCAAGGGGCTTGAAGCGGAGCTTAAAGAGCGCATAGGCTCGATTTTCTGCGAATATGCAAAAACCAAGCCCGTTATTCTCGTCACTCACGATGAATACGGTATGTCGCTTGCAAATGCTTTTATAACGCTTGAACAGCAATGAAATTTTCAGACTTCAAATTGACAAAATGAACAAAATCGGTCAATAATTTATGAAAAGTATGATTTTTTGCTTGCAATCGGAATAGTTTTATATTATACTATATAACGAACGCCGCTCAGTCGGAATTTATCGGATTCCGCCGTCGGCAAAAGTGTAATTCAAGCACACACAGATTTTAGGAGGAAAAACCATGTCAAAGAAAATTATTGCAATTCTTCTTGCACTCAGCTTCGTTTTTGCTTTCGCAGCCTGCGGCGGCAAGACCGAGGACACAACAACCACAACCGCAGAAACAACCGAAGATCCCTTTGCAGAGGTTGATGCCACAACCGCAGCTCCCGTTGCTGAGGATTCAACAGCAGCTCCCGCAGCAGAGGATACCACTGCCGCAGGCGCTGAGGATACTACAGCAGCTTCTCAGGCAGCCGACGATTCAACCGCAGCAGCTTCTGAGGAAACAACCGCAGCCGCAGCAATGCCTCAGACAAAGGAAGAAATAGTTAACTACTTCAACACAGCAATCAACGCTGTTAAACCCAATGCAAAGAGCATCACACGCAAGTATTCAAAGATCACCCTTAACGGCACTCCCGTATTCCCCAGCTCAATCAACAACATCCTCAAGCTTCTCGGCGGCGCTGAATCATTCCTCAGCGAACAGCTTGCAAAGAACAGCAAGGGTGAAGAAACATATAAGGGCGACGATATAAAGGCAGTATTCCCCGTTGAGGGCGAGAGCTATTCAAGCAAGCTCACCGCAGCCGATGTTAAGGAAGCTAAGATTGTTGAGAAAGACGGCAAGTATATCATCAGAATCACTACCGTTGCAGACGGCAAGTCAGACAGCATCAAGCACGGTCAGGGTCACGCTCCCAAGGCATTCAATGTTGTTCTTCCCGGCGTTGTTAATGATAACATTCCCGGCGTTGCAACCGGCATTGTCGGCACGGCAACAATGAACTATCCCTCATCAACCGTTACGGTAACAATCGACCCCGCAACAGGCCGTGTTCTCAATGCAGATTACGACCTCAAGTGGACTATCAACTTCGATAAGGTCGGCGTTGTTATTCCTTTCACCACTAACGATTACTTTATCATTAATTATTAAGATTCAAAATCGGTGGCCGTTTGCAAAAGCGGTCACCGAAATTTGCGTTTAAAAAATTACTGTCAGTAAGGAGATTTTCCATGAAAAAAGAAGTTCTTGTTGAAACCTCTGCCCGCCATGTTCATGTCAGCCGTGAGGCTCTTGACATTCTTTTCGGAGAGGGATATGAATTAACCCGCAAAAAGGATCTTTCTCAGCCCGGCCAGTATTCCTGCGAGGAGAGAGTTGCCGTTGTCGGCTCAAAGTCAAGCTTCCCCGCAGTTTCAATTCTCGGCCCCATCCGCCCCGCAACTCAGGTTGAGCTTTCGCTCACCGACGCCCGCAGCATCGGCGTAACCGCTCCCGTTCGTGAGAGCGGCGACATTGAGGGCAGCGGCTCCTGCAAGCTTGTCGGCCCCAAAGGCGAAATTGAAATCGAATGCGGAGTTATCGCCGCAAAGAGACATATCCATGCAACTCCCGAGGATGCCGAGAAATACGGCCTTGAGGATAAGCAGGTTGTTTCGGTTAAGATTGACTCAAACGGCAGAAAGCTCGTTTTTGACGATGTTGTTGTCAGAGTCAGCCCCAAATTTGCTCTTGCAATGCACATTGACACCGACGAATCCAACGCCTGCGGCGCCGTTCCCGGCATGATGGGCGAGATCCTGTAATGTTATTATAATTATTAAATGCGCTGAAGCTCAAATGGGCATCAGCGCATTTTTTCTTTGGATTTTTTTGATTTTTCTATTTAATTCTTTTTTTTGATGTGATATAATAAATAATTACAACAGAATATTTTTGCTGATTTTTTTACAGGAGGTTGTTTCTATGGATAAAAATATTCCGAGAGCCGATTTCCCTGAACAGGTTGGGGTTAGTTCAAAAGAGATTAGCGCATTAATCAAGGATGTTGAGGAAAGCGGAATAGAGATGCATTCTCTGGTGATAGTCCGCCACGGCAAAATTGCCCACGAGGCTTACCGCTATCCTTACAACAGCAAAAGTCCGCACACAATGTATTCCGTCAGCAAGAGCTTCACTTCGGTTGCAATCGGCTTTGCGATTGACGAGGGGCTTTTGACTCTCGACACAAAGGTTATCGATATTTTCCCCGAATACAGGCCGAAAAAATTCGATGAAAACCTTGAAAAAATGACGGTTTTCCACCTTTTAACCATGACTGCCGGCAAGGATGTCAGCGTTTTCAGCGACAAAACAAAGGGCAGCTGGGTTAAGCAGTTTTTCGAGTCAAAATGGGGATTCGCCCCGGGCGAGGGCTGGCGTTACATCAGCGAAAATACTTATATGTGCAGTGCAATTATTAAGAGATTGACGGGGCAGAATATGCTCGATTATCTCATGCCGAGGCTTTTTGAGCCGCTCGGCATAACCCGCAGACCGTTCTGGGAGTCCGATTTTGAGGGCAATCCCGCAGGCGGCTGGGGTCTGTTCATAACGACCGAGGAGCTTACCCGCTTCATTCTCTGCATTCAGCAGGGCGGAAAATTCGGCGGCAAGCAGGTTATCCCCGCATGGTATGTTGAAGAAGCGACAAAAAAGCAGGTTGAGAATCCGCAGAACTCCGAGAGAGACAGCACCGACGGCTACGGATTTTTCTTCTGGAGAAACAGAGACGGCGAAAGCTTCCGTGCAGACGGAATGTTTTCACAGTTCGGCTTTGTTTTCAACAAGTATGATGCGGCGGTCATTATGACCTGCAGCGAGGTTTTTGAAGAAAAAACAAGAGATTGCTTATACCGCCATTTCCCCGCAATTTTTGTTGAGGAAAGCGAAACAGAGCCGCAGGATGCGGTTAAAGAGCTGAGCTTCAAGCCCCTTGAATCGCTCCCCGCCGCTCCGAGAAGCGTTACCGAGGAATTTATCAAGGGCAGAATAATTCATTTTGCCAAAAATCCCGTGCTCAACGCAATCGGCTGGCCGCTTTCAATGCTGCCGCTCGCTGTTGTTTATATGTCAGCCAACCGAGCGGGCAACATCGACAATGTTGTTCTTGAATTCACGGAAAATGAATGTACAATGGCATGGGATGAGGGCAAGGAACACAACAAAATCCATTGCGGCATGGACGGCGTTGACCGCTACAGCAAAATCCGCCTCGGCGGAATCGACCTTACCGCAGTTTCAACCGCCGCATGGGAGGACGAGAACACTCTTGAAATCCACATGAGACCCATTGAATCGATTTGCGAAAGAAGAATAAAGCTTGTATTCAACGGCAAGAATGTAACGCTTTATCCCTCAAGCAATCCGCCGCTTTCAACCATTGCGGATAATGTCAAGGGCTTTGCGGCGTCATTTATGCCGACGGAAAACTTAGCCGAGCTCGGCGAAAAGGTTATAATGAAGCTTGACGCCGTGGCGGAAGCTCCGCTGTTCGGAAAAATAATCTAAGGACGGAACACATGAGAGAACAGAGAACGGGAACAACCGGATACCGTGCAAATCACGGCGGCAAAAAGGCTTTTGTCGTTGCGGTTTCGGTTATTTCTGCCCTCATTGTTCTGCTTGTTGCGTTTTTATGCTCCAAAAACAGCGTTTTCTTTTCTTTGGCGAAAAAAAGCGCAGAGAAAAACGAGTTTTCAAAGGCTTTTCAGCTTGTTGAAAAATCAGGCGGAGAAAAAGCCGAAATGCTTGAAAAATATATAAATCTTCGCATTGAAATCAACGAAAACTATCCGCTTTTGCTCTCGGAATACGATTCCGATAAGCTTTCCTCTTGGAATGAAGCCGCCGCAGAGCTTGCCGAAAGCTCGGAGCTTCTGGGCGAAAAAATTTCATCCGAAGCGGTTTCTCTCTCTCAGACGCTTGCCGCAATCAACGGTGCGGCTCGGGATTATGATGCGATGCGTTCGGATATTCTGAGCCTTATGGATATTTTTGCGGAAATAAACCGTCTGCACACAAAGGACGCCGACGGCAAGAACGCTTCGTTCACCGTTTCGGAGGAACGCAGTAAAATCAGCGAGTGGGAGCGGCTCAACAATTCGCTTTCGGAGTTTGCCGCCACCGCCCCGAACGCCGAGGGCGCATATCTGCTCAATTATCTGATAAAAGAGGTTCAGGGCGAGATAGCAGACCTGAACGCCGCCATGGATTCCGTTATTGCAGACGGCTATGCCGAAACGGATCTTGTCCGCTTCAGCGGCGAGGGTCAAAAGCGTTTCCCCGACATTTATAACAGCAGCAATGAATCGGTAAATTTTGCTGATAAAGAAAAATATGAGCGATACATGTTCAAAGAGCTTTGCACGGGCTTTGTTGAAAGCCTCGGCGGGTTTTATGCGCCGTGACGGCGAAAAAATGCGGACAGATTTTTTGCTGTGTCCCATTGACACATAAATTCCGTTATGCTACAATAAGCTTGTAAAGTTAAAGGGGAGTAGCTTTAGGGGCATGCCCCGAGCCGATTGTCAACACCCGTTGCCCAAAGGGCATCTGGCGTCGGCCCGATTTTTTGGAAGCAAGACCTTTGACAGAGTGTTCTGCACTTTGTCAAGGGTTATTTTTATTATATATTTCTATAAACAGCAATCCCAATAATAAAACGAAAGGGTTGAAACCAAATGAAGTTCTATCTTGAACAGGTAGAGACGGTCTTTTCTCATGTCAAAAGCTCCGAAAACGGCTTAACCACCGCCGAGGCTGAAAAGAGACTGAGCGAAAACGGCAAGAATAAGCTTGATGAGGGAAAGAAAAAGTCAATGCTCAAGCGCTTCTTAGAGCAGCTTTCCGACCCCATGATCATCATTCTTATTGTTGCGGCGGTTATTTCCGCATTCACGGAATATTTTGAAACAGCGGCGGCGGGAGGCAGATATTTCCCGACCGACACGGTAATAATCGCAATCGTTGTTCTGATTAATGCTGTTCTCGGCGTTTTGCAGGAGAGCAAGGCGGAAGCCGCAATCGAAGCGCTTCAGGAAATGTCGGCGGCAACCTCAAAGGTTCTGCGTGACGGAAAAATCGTTTCGGTCCGCAGTGAAGATCTCGTTGTCGGCGATGTCATTATCCTTGAAGCGGGCGACGCAGTTCCCGCAGACTGCCGGATTTTCGAGTGCGCCAGCATGAAAATCGAAGAAGCCGCTCTGACGGGCGAATCCGTTCCCGTTGACAAAATCATCGCTCTGCTCAAAGGCGGCGAAAAAGGCGAGGTTCCTCTCGGCGACAGAAAGAACATGGCTTATATGGGTTCAACCGTTGTTTACGGCAGAGGCAAAGCAGTTGTTGTTGAGACGGGCATGAACACCGAAATGGGCAAGATTGCCAACGCAATCGCCCAGGCTGAGGAGAGCGAAACCCCGCTTCAGATAAAGCTCAATCAGCTTTCAAAGATACTGACATGGCTTGTTCTCGGCATCTGCGTTTTCATCTTTGCGTTCCAGGTTATTGCCGCTTATGTCAGAGGCGAAGCTCTCGGCTTCCATCTGATTCTTGACAGCTTTATGATTGCCGTTTCGCTTGCGGTTGCCGCCATTCCCGAGGGTCTTGCGGCGGTTGTTACGATAGTTCTTTCTATCGGCGTTACGAACATGTCAAAGAAAAATGCGATTATCAGAAAGCTCACCGCCGTTGAAACGCTCGGCTGTGCTCAGATAATCTGCTCAGATAAAACAGGCACGCTCACTCAGAATAAAATGACGGTCGTTGACCATTACGGCGACGATGAACCGCTTATCGCAAAGGCTATGGCTCTGTGCTGTGACGCAGAAATTGATGCCGACGGCGCTGTTACGGGTGAGCCGACCGAAGCCGCCCTCGTTACATACGCAAACACGCTCGGCTTCAACAAAAACGACCTTGCGGCGAACAGCCCGAGAATCGGCGAAGCTCCGTTCGATTCGGGCAGAAAGATGATGTCAACCGTTCATCAGACTCCCGACGGCATTGTTCAGTACACTAAGGGCGCTCCCGACGAAATTCTCAAAAAATGCACCCATGCTCTTGTTGAGGGCAATATAGTTCCGCTCACGGACGAAATCAGAGCAAACATTGCCGCCGACAACAAGAGAATGGCGGATAAGGCTCTGAGAGTGCTTGCGGTTTCGTTCAGAAAATATGATTCCGCTCCTGCGGATTATTCGCCCGAAGCGCTTGAAAATGACCTTGTTTTCATCGGTCTGACGGGCATGATTGACCCGGTTCGTCCCGAGGTCAAGGCGGCGATTGAAGAATGCAGAAGCGCAGGCATAATTCCGATTATGATTACCGGCGACCACAAGGACACCGCAGTTGCGATTGCTCTTGAGCTCGGAATCATCGATGACGCTTCCCACGCCATAACCGGCGCTCAGCTCGACGAGATAAGCGACGAGGATTTCAAAGAAAAAGTTACTCAGTACCGTGTTTATGCAAGGGTTCAGCCCGAACATAAAACAAGAATCGTAAACGCCTGGCGTGCAAGAGGCATGATAACCGCAATGACGGGCGACGGCGTTAACGACGCTCCCTCAATCAAGAGCGCAGATATCGGCGTAGGCATGGGCATCACCGGCACGGATGTTACAAAGAATGTTGCCGATATGGTTCTTGCCGACGATAACTTTGCAACGATAGTTACAGCCGTTTCCGAGGGCAGACGAATCTATGACAATATCCGCAAGGCAATTCAGTTTCTGCTCGGCTCAAACCTTTCCGAGGTTCTTTCGGTATTCACGGCGGCAATTCTGAATTTCACGATTCTGAAGCCCGTTCACCTGCTGTTTATAAATCTTGTCACCGACTGCTTCCCCGCCCTTGCGCTCGGTCTTGAAAAGCCCGAAAGGGATATCATGAACCGCAAGCCCAGAAACAGCAAAGACGGCGTTTTTGCCGGCGGAATGGCGTTCGATGTTTTCTATCAGGGCATTCTTGTTACCCTGCTTACACTCGCCGCATTTTTTATCGGCGAATTTATGGAGACGGGAAAATGGGCGTTCATGAACATTGCGGAATGCAACGACGGCATGACGATGGCGTTCCTTACAATGTCAATGTGCGAAATTTTCCATTCGTTCAATATGCGTTCTCAGAGGGGTTCGGTTATTACCATGTCAATCGGTCAGAAGTCACACAATAAGGCTCTGTTTGCCGCCATGGTTGCTTCGCTCGTTCTGACAACCGCAATCATTGAGATTGACCCGCTTGCAAATGCTTTCGGCTTTGCTACCATCGGTTTAACCGAATATGCAATTTCAATCGGCCTTGCAATCAGCATTATTCCGCTTGTCGAAATAGTTAAGTTCTTCCAGAGACTTGCGGCAAAGAAAAAGAATTAAAAGAATAATAGCAGAAACCGGGCTGTCGCTCATGCGGCAGTCCGGTTTTTTCAGCTTTTTACTTCTGGGAAAGGAATTATCGGGTCGGGGTTTTCTTCGTGAGAGCCGATGTGCTTTTCCATCCAGGTCATATTATACCACCTGCCGAATTTGCAGGCGCAGGAATGAAAGATTCCGACGGGTGCAAAGCCGAGTTTTTCGTGAAATCTGACGCTGTCGGCGGTCAGATATTCGTCCTCCCGCTCTGGGCAGGCAATGCAGGCGTTGATGTTGCGAATTCCTTGAGCGGCAAGGCATTTTTCAAGTGCTTCATAGAGCTTTCGCCCGATTCCGAGCCGCTTCTTATCCCGGCGGACATAGACCGAGGATTCAACCGACCAGTCGTATGCCGCTCTGCCCTTGAAAGCCGAGGCATAGGCGTAGCCGACGGCTTCTCCGTTAAGCTCCGCAACAAGATAAGGATATTTTTTCCGAATTTCAATTATCCGCTGTCTGAACTCCTCAGCCGTCGGAACGGCACATTCAAAGGTTACAGCCGTTTCTTCAACATACGGAGCATAGATTGCCAGCAGTTCGCCCGCATCTTCGGGGCGGGCAAGGCGGATTTTTATTTTATCATCCATGTTATCAAGAATCCTTCTGATTCAGCTTTTCTTTCATCTTTTCAACAAGAGAATAGGGAATTTTAAGGTTGCCGAGACCTTTTCCGATGCTGATATGCGGCTTCATTGCGGCGTGAAAATCCGTTCCGCCCGAGAGCATCAGCCCGAGCCGGGACGCCATAGCCTGATATTTTTCCTGCATTTCGGGCGTGTATTCGGTGTAATAGCCCTCAACGCCGTCAAGCCCTGCCGCTTTCAGCCTTGTGAGAAACTCCAAAAGCTCACCGTCGCCGAGCTTTGTCAGATGAAGATGAGCGACGAAAGCAAGACCGCCGCAGTTTTTAATCAGCCGAACGGCTTCCTCGTCGGTCATGCTCTGCTTGCCGCAGTAGGCATATTTTCCGTTTTCAAGATAGAGGTCGAAGCCCTCCTTGACGCTTGAAGTGTAGCCCTTGTCCATGAGCAGACGGGCAAAATGCGCCCTGCCGATAAAGCCGTTGGGCGCAAGTGCGAGAGCCTCCTCCATTGTAACATCAAAGCCGAGCTCGTTAAGCTTTCGGCAGGTTATTTCGTTGCGCTCCCTGCGGGTGTCGATGATGCTCTTGAGTGCGTCGCTCAGCAGGGGACTGTCAATATCGATGAAATAGCCGAGAATGTGCGTCTCGGTTTTTGAAATTACCGAAAATTCAATGGCGGGGATAACCTCAACGCCGATTTTTTCGCCCTCGGCAACGGCTTCACGCACTCCGTCAACCGTGTCATGGTCTGAGAGTGCGATTGCCGCAAGCCCCGCCTTTTTTGCCTCACGGACAACCTCGGCAGGGGTCATTGAGCCGTCGGACATTATTGAATGAGTATGCAGATCAATGAGTTTTTCCATAATTAATTACACCGCTTTTGTTTGGGTAACTGCGATTATCACCTTAGTCTTCTATCGACTGCCAGACAAGCGCAACATCCGCACCGACCTGAACAAAGGTGTCGGGAACATTGTTGTCAAGCTTTGAAACACGCCTGAAGCCTTTTGATTCAAAGGCATTGCAGAATGCGTTTGCCATTTCGGCGTCCTTGAATGTGATATGAGTGATAAGCCTGAACTCGGTCAGAGTATTTCTGAGATTTCCGTTCGGGAAACCGACAACGAAGCCCGTGCACCACCAATATTTTGTGTAAGGACGGGTGAAGATGGTAACATAGTTTCCGTCGGCGTTTTCGTCCCAGATGAAAGCCATTTCCATGTTGAGCCAATCTTCCTTGTCAGCGCAGGCATAGTGAGTGCCGCTGCTGCCGGGCTTTCTTGTGTAAATTCCGACCTCACCGCCGACGAAGCACATGCCGTACTGACCCTTCCACATCTGAATGAGCCACTCCTTGCCGCCGTAAGTGAAGGTGGTTCTGACGGTGTCATAATACATTATCGATATAGGCGCAAGCTTATCGTAGACCTCGTTGAAGCCGAAGTCCTTCTGCCAGCAGGCCTTGTCGTCGGTATAATAATAGTTGCCCTCGGGGTCATATCTGTATGAAGCAAGGTTGATTTTTGAAATATCAATATTAGTCTCGGGCGGAATGTATTTCGGGGCTTTCGGCATTTTGAAAACCTCCGAAAATGCGCCGGTAACCGCCGCCACCGTCTGAGTTGCAATCTGAGTAACCGTTGAAGCGGCAGAGGTCAGAGTTTGCTCCAATGAGGTTGAGGGCAGGGTGTTCTGCTGAGTCTGAGACGGGAATGCGAAAGACTCCGAGGTTGAAGCTTCGGACTGTTCCGAGAAACCGAAGCTCGGGAAAATGCCTGTATTCTCGGTGTATTCCCCGTAATAAGATGTGATTTCGCTGTCGGAATAATCGCTTTCCGACGGAACGATTGCGGGGTTGTTCTGACCGCTTATTTTAACGGCAATAACCGCAACGATGCACACGATTGCGGCGGCAACCGCCGAAACGGCGATGGTCAGCGCTTTGTTTTTCATTTCAGCTTCTCCTCCGAAATAAATAATTATTTATTTGAAATTGTATTCACGGACAAAAGCGTTTATGAAAAGCGGACCCATATCCATTGCGACAATAACGGGTGCGCCGTTCTTCATCATAACCGTCATTCCCTCGCCCTCGCTGAATTGGGTGAGATTGCGGTCAAGCAGTTTCTCAACCTCTCCCGTTGCGGGATTGATTTTGTAGATAGCCTGAGTGTCGTCATTTGTTGCGGCGTAAAGAACTCCGTTGTAGAATTCTGCGCCCTGAATTGAATAAACCGATTCCGAAAGAGGAACTTCTTCAACAAAGCTCATGCCGTTATTTGCGTCATAGACAAGAAGCTTTGTCGGATTTTTCGAGTGATCCGTGCAGTAAAGATATCCGTTTTCGGGGTTGACGCAGACCCAGGGCATACCCCTTGTGATAACCTCGGAATCCATGATGTAATAATCTGTCAGCTCAAGAGTCTCGGCATCGTAAACGCCGACAATGGGATAGTCCCAGACCTTGCTGTCCTCAAGACCTGCATAAATTTTGTCGTTATAGAAGCTGAGACCGCCGATGTGGGCTATGCCGTAATTATCGGAAAGCTCATCGGGAATTGCGGAATAGTTTGCGTTGATGAGAGTTCTTGCGTTGCTTTCGGTTCGGATTAATGTTGTTTTTGAAGAAAAATAAAGAGTTGCGCCGTCGGTCGTTATTCCCTGAGAACGGAAATATGCGCCCACGCCGACAATATTGGTTTTGGAACGATCCGTGCGCTCGCCTGCCGAAATCAAATCGATTCCGTGGGTGAGGAGCGAAAACGGAATGAGAATAAGAGCCATAACAAGAGAAACAATTTTGGTTAAAGTTAACTGAATGCCGTTCATAAAGAAATCCTCCGTCAAAATACTAAAAATGTTTTGAAATTGCTGATTAAAAAATTATAGCAAATATTGCCGCCACAGTCAACGGTTGGAGAATAATTAATATGAAAAAACTATTTATTATATAGTAAAATCCATAAAGAATGTTTGCAAAAGATTGACAACGGATTAAAAAACGGGTAATATAATAAATGTAAAATGGATAAAAATGCAAAAGTGACAAAAACACAGAAAGGGAGACAGCAATGAATGATGTTAACAAGCTCTATGAGCTTTGGCTTGAAAAAACGGCGGATAATGCCGAAATTCAAAAAGAGCTCCTTTCGATAAAAGGTAATGAAGAAGAAATTCTTGACAGATTCTACAGAAATCTTGAATTCGGAACGGCGGGTCTGAGAGGTGTTCTCGGAGCGGGAACGAACAGGATGAACACCTACACGGTTTGCCAGGCAACTCAGGGGCTTGCGGACTGCCTTAACAGAAAATATGACAGCGCAAGCGTTGCAATCGGCTACGATTCAAGAATCAATTCGGATGTATTTTCAAAGCAGTGCGCCGAGGTGCTTGCGGCGAACGGAATAAAGGCTTATATTTTCCCACGCCTTATGCCCACGCCCCTGCTTTCGTTTGCGGTTATGCGCCTTAAATGTCAGAGCGGCATCGTTATCACGGCGAGCCACAATCCGTCAAAGTATAACGGATACAAGTGCTATGACCCCGCAGGCTATCAGATGACGGATGAAGCGGCGCTTGAAACCTATTCGTTCATTCAGAAAGTCGATATGTTCAAGGATATCAAGCGTATTCCGTTTGATGAGGGCCTTGAAAAGGGTCTTATTGAATATATTTCAGACGACCTTGTTGAAGAATTTTATTCGCTCGTTATGCAGCGCCCGATAAATCCCGAAATCAGCAGGGAGAGCGACCTTAAAGTTATCTATTCTCCGCTCAACGGCACGGGAAATATCCCTGTCAGAACGGTTCTTTCAAGAGCGGGCTTTAAAAATGTTGAGGTTGTTCCTCAGCAGGAAATGCCCGACGGCACTTTCCCGACCTGCCCTTATCCCAACCCCGAAATCAAGCAGGTTTTTGAATGTGCAATCGAAATGACAAAGACGGATAAGGCGGATTTGCTTCTTGCAACCGACCCCGACTGCGACAGAGTGGGCATTGCCGTTCTGACGGGCGGCGAATATGTTCTGCTCTCGGGCAATGATGTCGGCGTTCTGCTTGCCGAATATATGCTTTCCGCAAGAAAAGAAAAAGGAACTCTGCCCGAGAATCCTCTGATGACAAAATCCTTTGTTTCAACTCCGCTTATCAATCTTGTTGCCGAGAAATACGGCTGCAAGGTGGTTGATGTGCTCACGGGCTTCAAATATGTCGGCGAGTTCATCTCGAAGCTTGAAAAGAAAGGCGAGGAAAACCGCTTTGTTATGGGCTTTGAGGAGAGCTACGGCTATCTTATCGGCACTCATGCGAGAGATAAGGACGCCGTTGCCGCTTCGCTGATGATCTGCGAAATGGCGGCTTATTATAAGAGCAAGGGCAAAACCCTCGTTGATGTTCTCAACGGAATTTACGACGAGTTCGGCAATTATGTCAACAAGCTTTATAACTTTGCGTTTGAGGGCGCAAGCGGTATGGTAAAGATGGCGGAAATCATGGCTCAGACAAGAGAGAATCCGCCCAAGGAGCTTGCGGGTCTTAAGGTGCTGAAGGTTCACGATTTTGAAGCAAGTACCGTTACGGACACCGAAACGGGAGCAAAAACCGCTATCGAGCTTCCGAAATCCAATGTTCTGGCTTATTCTCTGCCCGAGGGCAATTTTGCAATAGTCCGTCCGTCGGGAACGGAGCCGAAAATCAAGGTATATATTACCGGCTGCAGCAAGACGAGGGCTGACGCCGAAAACAGGGCTGACCTGCTCGGAGCGGCAATGAAAGAATTGATTATTAAATAGGAGAGTGAAAATAATGAAAGGTCGCAGCCTTTTTGTCAGAATAGTTGCAATTTTTCTTTGTGCGGTTATGGTTCTCGGAGTTGTGACTGCGGCGATTTATGCCTTTGCCGCCGATGAAGCGGTTTTGTATACGGCGTCACCCGACACGGGCAGTTCATCGATGATATGGGTCATCGTTGCGGTTGTTGCGGCGGTTGCCGTTATCGCAGGATGCCTGATAATTCCCAAGGCGAAGAAAAAATAAACTGAATATTTTTTAAACTCCGTCGTGAGCAGCTTTGCTCCGGCGGAGCTTTTTTGCATTATTGCAATAAAAAGCAAATCACGGCAAAATATCCATAATTTTCCGACTTAAAATCTTATTATAGTATATATTTATGTTGATTTTTGCCTAAAAAGAGAATATAATATACAATGAATAATTTTTGGAAGAATTGTTCGGAGGATTGAAATGATCGACATTCACTGCCACATTTTATACGGAGTTGACGACGGTTCTTTCAGCCTTGAGGAAACCGTAAAATTAGCCGAAATTGCCGAGCAAGGCGGAACAGAGGCGATAATCGCCACTCCCCACAGCAATGTTCCCGATTCATACATAAACCATTGGAACAACGATTTTGAAGAAAAAATCGTTCTGATAAACAAAGCCCTTGCCGAAAGAGGAATTGACATCACGGTTTATCGGGGTCAGGAGATTTTCTGCGCAGGCAAGTTTGAGGAGTTAATGTCCGAGGGAAAGCTGATAACGCTGAATAATTCAAGGTATCCGCTCATTGAATTTGATTTTTATGAGCGTTCCCATGAGGCTTATGTTATGGCGGCAAGGCTTGCGGCGCAAGGCTATGTTCCGATAGTGGCGCATCCTGAGAGATACCAATTCATCTGCGAGGAGGAGGAAGCCGCCGAACGGCTGAAGGATATCGGCTGTCTGCTTCAGGTCAACAAGGGCAGTCTGAAGGGAAGCTTCGGCTTCAAGGCGCAGAGAGCGGCGTTTCGTCTGCTTGACGAAGGCCTTGCGGATTTTGTTGCAAGCGACGCACACAGCCCTTATATGAGAACACCGTTTCTCGGAAATGTCCGTGAGATGATAAGCGAAGAATTTTCGCCCGACTATGCGGAGCTTCTGCTGAGCGAAAATCCCGGACTTGTTATTGAGAATAAAGAAATACTGACTTATTGAGTTAATTGCATTGGAGTTTGTTAATTTATGATGAGAATTCTGAGAATAGCCGTTTCCGTGCTGTTCGTTATTACTTTAGCGGTTTTTTCCTATTTTTATATTAGTGTGAAAATAAATACCGACAACACCGTTCCCGTTATCAGCGTTGAGGGAGAAATGCTTGAAGTCGGATTCAAAGTTACCGACGAAGAACTGCTTGAAGGCGTAACGGCGTTTGACGAAAAGGACAAGGACCTGACGGATAAGGTTATTGTTGAAACAATTTCAAAGTTTTCCGAAAAAGGTGTGTGCAAGGTTACCTATGCCGTTTGCGACAGCGACAACCATGTTGCAAAGGCGTCAAGAAAAATCCGATACAAGGACTACGAATCGCCGAAGTTCTATATGACCGACGACATCTGCTATTCGCTTTATGAAACCATCAATGTTAATGCTTCTCTGGGAGCTACGGACTGCATTGACGGCAACATTTCAAGGAATATGATTATAACATCCGAGGATGCTGTTTCCTCTGTGGCGGGAGTTTATTCAATCAATGCAACCGTCACCAACAGCAAGGGAGACACCTCCGCAATAACGCTTCCGCTGATAATTGAGGACAGAAGCGTTACCGCTCCGCATATTGTTCTGACAGATTATCTTGTTTATCTGAAAAAGGGTCAGGCGTTTGATCCCAACAAGTATATAGAAGAAGTCACGGACACGGAAGAAAATGTTCTTAACCTTGAGGTCAAGGTGGAATCCGCAGTTGATATAAACAAAGAGGGTATTTACATGGTTCATTATTTTGCAACCGATGCCGAGGGTGTTCAGGGTCATTCGGTGCTGTTAGTTTCGGTGGGTAAATAAGCATATGGATAAGAATAAAATTATTTTTGAATGGCACAGTCTTGTTAAAGACCTTATCAGAAATGTGTGGGTAATCGTTCTCTCTGCGCTGATAGGTCTTATGGGAATATATATTGCGTCCTACAGCGTGTATTCTCCCGAATATACCTCGAGCGCAACTCTTGTTGTTACCGCCAAGGCGAACACTCAGGGAAACTCCTATTCAATGGTTTCCGTTTCTTCGGAAATGGCAAATGTTTATACAAATGTTTTTGTTCAGCAGCTTATGAAAACAAAGGCGGCAGAAAGAGCGGGAATGGAAAGCTTTGACGGAAAAATCAGCGCTTCGGTTCTTTCGGATACAAACCTGCTTGAACTGAAAGTAACCTCAAAAAAGCCTCAGACGGCTTATGTGCTTATCAAAGCGGTGCTGGAAGTCTATCCCGAAATCTCTGATAATATTTTTGAAAATTCCACAATTACCGTTATCAAACAGCCGTCGGTGCCTTTTTCGCCGTCAAACAGAATAACAACGACAAACAAAAAAATGGTTGTGCTTGCCTGCATAGCGGTTTCGGCGGCAGCAATTGCCGTTTTGTCCTTGCTCAGAGACACGGTTAAAAATGAAGCGGCATTCAAGTCAAAAATAGATACGAAGCTTCTGGGCTCGGTCGTTCACGAAAGCAAGAGACTGACGGTTCAGGATTATATTCACAAGAAGAAAAAAGCTTTGCTGATTTACAATAACGCCTTTATCAGCCTCAAATTTGCCGAGAGCTTTCAGAAATTAGCCGCAAAGCTTGAACATATCAAAAAGCGTGGAGGCGGAAAGGTTTTTGCGGTAACGAGCGTTTCGGAGAACGAGGGTAAGTCCACCATTGCTTCAAACATTGCGCTTTCTCTTGCAAGCCGTGGATACAGAGTCGTTCTTTTTGACCTTGATGCAAAAAAGCCTGCGCTTTATAAGATTTTCAATCAGAGCTACGAGAAATATTATGAGCTCGGCGAGCTTATGAACCGTGAGATAAAATTCGGAGAGTTCAGGCTCAGAAAATTTAAAAAGACATCGCTTTATCTTGCGCTCAACACCAAGTCTTATCCCGATTCACGCAAATGGCTTGAAAACGGAATGGCAGAAAAAATCATTAATGTCACCAAGGAAAAAGCCGATTTCGTTATCATTGATACTGCGCCCATGGCGGTTGACTCCTCGGTTACGGATATTGCAAAAATCGCCGATAATACCCTGCTTGTCGTCAGAACGGACGAGGTTTCGGTTTCGGATATCAACGATGCGATATTAACTCTCGGCGAAGTCGGCGGAAATGTTGCGGGCTGTGTCTTAAACGATGTTTATCCCGAACTGTCGCTTATAAAATTCAACGGCGCCGACGAGAGCGGGCAATATTACGGCAAGGATTACGGCAAATACGGTAAGTACGGAAAGTACGGTAAATACGGAAAATACGGCAAAAAGCGCAGCAAATACGGCGGATATTCTTATTTCTCGGAAGATCCCGACGATAAAGAAACTGCTGAGGAGTAATGATATTAAATCAACCGAAGGATGAAAACGAAGAATGAATCAGACCGAAAATATAAATAAAGAACCTGAGAAAATTGACGAGATAAAGATAAAAATTTATCTCAGCGATTTTTTAAAGGGAATCAAGAAATTTTGGTGGCTGTGCGTTGCCCTTGCAGTTGCGGCAGGCGGCTTCAAATTAACTGTCGGCTATCTGAATTTTAAGCCGAGCTACACGACCTCTGCAATATGCACGGTCAGCACTCAGAACAGTTCCGCAACCATAGGCGGCATTTCTGTTTATTCCTTTTATTATGACAGCTCAACCGCTTCTCAGATTGCGAAAACTTTTCCTCATATCATGAGCAGCAATATTTTGCAGGATGCAATTTGCGAGGATCTCGGAATCCCCGCTTTGCCGGCGGCTCTTTCCGTTTCCTGCGTTTCGGATTCAAATATGATAACGATTACCTCAACGGGCAGCGACCCGAAAAAAGCCTATGATGTTCTGATGTCGGCAATCAAAAATTTCCCCGATGCCGCAAAATATGTTGTCGGAAACATAAGGCTGACGGTAATTTCGGACGCCTTCATTCCCGCAAAGCCATCCAACAGCAATTCATTTGTCAAAGCTGCAATCAAATGGGCTTTGATCGGCTTTGCTCTGGGGCTTGCATGGATAGTTTTCTATGTTTTTCAGCGCAGTACGGTCAGAACGAAAAACGACCTTAAAGCCGAGCTTAACATTGAGGCTGTCGGAACCGTTCCGCAGGTTTCGTTCAAAAAGCATTCAAAGCAGGTTAATCAGTCGGTGCTTCTGACTAATCCGAAAATCGGCAGCGGATTTCTCGAATCGGTGCGTGTTATGAGAAACACCTTTGTAAATTCTCTTGAACCGCATGAAAAGGTTGTCATGGTGACCAGCACGGCTCCGGGCGAGGGAAAAACAACGGTCATCACAAACCTTGCGCTTTCGCTTGCGGACTGCGGAAAAAATGTGCTTTTGGTTGATGCGGATATCCGCAATCCGAGCGTTGCGCCCTTGCTCGGCATTGACCCCGAGCAGATTGAGATTTCCGAGGAGACGGAGCTTTATTCAATTTCCCGTCTTGAAGATTTCAAAATTTCCTATATGTCTTTTAAGGATTCGGACGAAGCAAACAGCAGCAGAATGAATACGGAGAGCATCAAGAAAGCGTTTGATTCGGTGCGTGAAAAATACGATTTGGTTCTTGTCGATACTCCTCCCTGCGGATTGATTTCGGATTCGCTTTTCATCGCCCAGGCCTCGGATGCCGCCCTGTATGTCGTTCTTCAGGATACGGTCAGGGTTTCAAAGATTCGCAGCGGACTTGACAATCTCATGTCGTCAAACATCAGAATCATCGGCGGTGTGCTTAACGGAGCACTTTCGGGAATCACGGGCTACGGTTATAATTACGGCTATGGCTACGGTTACGGCAAATACGGCTACGGCGGTTATAAATACGGCAAGTACGGTTACGGCTACGGTAAATACGGCTACGGTTACGGCAGTAAGCGCACAAAAAAGAAAGATAACGATTGAAAGGAGCCAAGATGAAGAAGACCGAGAATTACGGGAAGCTTTTCAGCAGCATTGCTAAAGAGTGGAAATGGATGTTCAGATATATCAGACGGTATAAATATATCCTTGTGCTGTATATAATTCTCGGGCTTTTTGCTTCTGCAATGTCTCTCGGAACTTCGGTTGCCTCGAAATTCCTTATTGACGCAGTTGTTCAGCATTCAAGATCCGATTTGCCTAAATATATCTGCCTTGCGGTCGGGCTTGCAGTGTTTCAGTATGTTTTTCAGGCGCTGAGCTCATGGCTGACAGCCGTTGTCAGCAGCAAGGTCAACAATGAAATAAGGCAGGAGATTTATACTCATATCATATCTGCCGAATGGGAGGATATCGGAGCCTTTCATTCGGGCGACCTGCTCAACAGGCTGGAGGGAGACGCTTCAACCGTTTCTTCGGGTGTTATCGGCTTCATTCCGAGCGTATTCACGAGAACGGCGCAGTTTTTCGGCGCTTTTGCCATAGTATTTTATTACGATAAAACCATGGCGTTTCTTGCGCTTATGAGCGCACCGTTTCTGTTCTTCTCTTCAAGATTCCTGCTTAAAAATATTAGAAAATTCAACCGAAAGAGCAGAGAGCTTAACGGAAAAATTCTTTCCTATTCCGAAGAATCCATGCAGAATCTTCAAACCGTCAAGGCGTTTGACCTGACAAGGCAGTATTCCGAAAACTTCCGTGCTCTGCTTGAAGAATACCGTTCAACCCGCCTTGCCTATGATAAATTCAGCATTCTGACAACTCTCTGTCTTTCCCTTTTGGGCATGATTGTTTCTTATTCCTGCTACGGCTGGGGCATTTACCGCCTTTGGCAGGGAGCTATATCATTCGGAACAATGACGATGTTTTTGCAGATTTCGGGCTCGCTGACCTCATCTTTCAGCGCCCTTGCCTCTCTTGCACCGACGGCAGTTTCGGTTGCAACCGCAGCAGGCAGAATAATGGAGGTCACCTGCTTTAACAAAGAAAGTGACGGAGACAGCGAAATGGCGCTCGAAATACTCGGGGAATCGGAAAGAACGGGCGTGGAGCTTGTCTTTGACGGTGTATCTTTTGCCTACCGTGACAGCGAAGATTCCGTGCTTAACGATGTTTCAATTTTTGCAAAGCCGGGAGAGACAATCGCTCTGGTCGGTCCCTCGGGAGAAGGAAAAACGACTGTTTTAAAGCTGATTCTGGGAATTGTAAAGCCGAGCGGCGGCAGAATCTATCTTAAATCCGAATCGGGCAAGACGATTGATGTTTCCGACAGCACGAGACGCTTTTGCTCCTATGTTCCGCAGGAGGTCAACATGTTTTCGGGCACCGTTGCCGAAAATCTTCGCATGGTCTGCCCCGAGGCGAACGATGAGCAGCTTATCGAAGCGCTGAAAGCGGCTGATCTTGCCGATTTTGTTCTTTCACTTCCCGACGGTTTAAACAGCGTCGTTGAAGAAAACGGAGCAAATTTTTCCCGTGGTCAGCTTCAGAGGCTTGCAATTGCAAGAGCATTACTTAAAAATTCTCTTATACTTATTATGGATGAAACAACCTCTGCTCTGGATATCGAAACCGAGGGCAGAGTGCTCAAAAATATAATGATTGCCGATCCGGCGAGGATATGTATAATTACAACTCACCGAAAAAGTATGCTGAAATACTGCGACAGAGTGTATGAAATAAATTCCGAGGGTAAAGTGGAGGAAAAACAGCAAAGGAATGGTCAGAGTGAAAGCTAAAGATAAAAACAGAAGACCCGTAAAGATCCGTTTTGAGAAATGGAGACTGACTGCGCTCCTTTTGGCTGCCTATGACATTTTTGCAACCAATTTTTCATACTTTCTTGCCCTGCTGATAAGGTTTGACGGAAAGATTTCTGAAATTCCTGATTATTATCTTAAAGCGTATCTTGATTTTGTTCCTATATATTCGGTGCTCTGCCTTGCCGTTTTCATTGCGGCAAGAATGTATAAGAGCGTCTGGAAATATGCGAGCGTCAATGAGGCGATAAGGACGACATTAGGAAGTGCATTCGCTTCGTTTCTCCATATTTTATTGATAACGGTCTGGTTTGCAAGAATGCCGCTGTCCTATTATTTATGGGGCTCCTGCTTCCAGTTTATTCTGCTGATTGCAGTCCGTTTTTCTTACCGCTTTTTCTTGTTTGAATCTAACCGCTTCAGGAATCATGAAAACGCCAAATCCGCTCACCGAGTTTTGTTAATCGGAGCGGGCGAAGCGGGTCAGATGCTTCTCAGAAGCGTGCTGAGAGACCCGTCATCGTCAGACAAGGTAATCTGCATTATTGACGATAACCGTAACAAGTGGAACAGGTATATTGAAGGAATACCCATCGTCGGCGGCAGAGACGATATTCTGATTAATGTTGAAAAGAATAAAATAGATAAAATCTATATTGCCATTCCGAGCGCTTCAAGAGAGAGCAAAAGGGATATTATCAACATCTGCGAGGAAACAAACTGCGAGATTAAAAATCTTCCCGATTTTTATCAGTATGCAAACAGCGATGTTACAGTCGGCTCGATGAGAGATGTTTCGGTTGAGGATCTTTTGGGCAGAGAGCCGCTTAGAACCGACATGCAGGAGGTTTACTCCCTTATTAAAGGCAAAACAATCCTTGTAACGGGAGGCGGCGGCTCAATCGGAAGCGAGCTTTGCAGGCAGATTGCCGCCCATGAGCCCGAAAGGCTTGTTATATTTGATATTTACGAAAATAACGCTTATGCGATTCAGCAGGAGCTGAAAATAAAATATCCCAAAATGAATCTGACCGTGCTTATCGGCTCTGTCAGGGATTCAAGGCGGCTTGACGAAGTTTTCAAACGCTTCAAGCCCGATATCGTCTATCATGCGGCGGCTCATAAGCATGTTCCTCTGATGGAAAACAGCCCCTGCGAAGCGATAAAGAATAATGTTATCGGAACATATAAGACCGCTTATGCGGCGATGATGAACGGCTGCAAGCGTTTTGTTCTCATCAGCACGGACAAGGCGGTAAACCCCACAAACATTATGGGCGCAAGCAAGCGTCTTTGCGAAATGATTGTTCAGTCTTTTGACAGAAGCATAAAGGAAAAGAAACCTGAAAATATTCCGAGACTTTTCACCCATTTTGAGGCGGATTACAAGGAATACTGCTGCACGGAATTGCCCGAGAATGTCTGCACGGAGTTCGTTGCGGTTCGCTTCGGCAATGTTCTCGGCTCCAACGGCTCGGTGGTTCCTCTGTTTAAACAGCAGATTGAAAGAGGCGGCCCCGTCACGGTCACTCATCCCGATATCGTGCGCTATTTTATGACTATTCCCGAGGCGGTTTCTCTCGTGCTTCTTGCGGGAGCTTATGCTCACGGCGGCGAAATCTTCGTGCTTGACATGGGTTCGCCCGTCAAGATTGAAACGCTTGCAAGGAATCTTATCAAGCTTTCGGGGCTGAAGCCCGATGTCGATATCAAGATAGAATATACCGGTCTCAGACCCGGCGAAAAGCTCTATGAAGAAACGCTTATGGCGGAGGAGGGGCTGAAAACCACTCCCAACAAGCTTATTTTTATCGGAAATCCGATTCCTTTTGATGCCGAAGAATTCCGTGACGGAATCGAAAAGCTGATGAGTGCGGCTTACGACAACAGCGGCGAAATAAGAGAGCTTGTTGAAAAAATCGTTCCGACATATTCGGTAAAAGAAAAAGCAGAAGCTAACTGAAAGGTAGCAAGAATAATGAATTTGAGGTGCGGAAAGTGATTAAAAAGGGGAAAGACGGCTTTTACTGCAAATATGTAAAGGGTGCGCTCGCAAGAATTTTGGCTGTTGTCGGGCTGATTTGTTTTTGCTGGCTTTATGCTGTTATCGCAATAATGATAAAGATTGATGACCCCAAAGGGCCCGTTATTTTCAAACAGGAGAGACTCGGAAAAAACGGAAAAGTATATACAATGTATAAATTCCGCTCAATGAAAGTCGGAGCAGAGCATACCGGCTCAGGCGTTTATTCTGATAGCAATGACAACAGAGTTACCCGTATCGGCAGGTTTTTGCGTGCCTCAAGTCTTGATGAGCTTCCGCAGCTTTGGAATATAGCTAAAGGCGACCTTGTGTTTATCGGTTACAGAAGTCCTCTGACCTATCATCCGTGGAAGTGGGAGGAATATACCGAGAAACAGAGAAAAATGTTTGCGCTCAAGCCCGGAATTACAGGCTGGGCGCAGGTTAACGGCAGAAAGACCGTTGAATGGAATCGACGCATTGAAATGAATGTCTGGTATGCGGAAAATGTTTCTTTCCTTTTGGATTTGAAGATTCTTTTTATGACTGTATTTAAGGTTTTCACGAATGCGGACAACGAAAATACGGGAGAAACGGTTAAAAAATAAAGTTTTAAGGAATGAATTATCATGGCACTTAGATTGATGTTCATAACCAACAGAACGGATGTTGCTCAGATTGCCGAATCGGCAGGAGTTGATCGCATATTCGTCGATTTGGAATATATCGGCAAGGCTCTGCGGCAGGGGGGCATGGATACCGTCCAGAACCGCCATACGGTTGAAGATGTGAAGAAAATCAGAACTGCAATAAAAAAGGCGGAGCTTCTTGTCAGAATAAATCCCGTTCACGATAAAACGAGTGAATACTGTTCAACCGCAGAAGAAGCAGAAGCGGTTGTTAATGCAGGCGCAGATATTGTCATGCTCCCGTTTTTCAAAACCACGCAGGAGGTTCGGACTTTTATTGATGCGGTAGGAGGCAGAGCGAAAACTCTCCTTTTGTTTGAAACTCCGGAAAGCGTTGAAAATATCGATGAAATATTAGAGATTGACGGAATCGATGAAGCATATATAGGTCTGAATGACCTGAGCTTGGGATACGGAAAGAAATTCATGTTTGAGGTCTTGTCAGACGGAACGGTTGAAAGAATTTGTCTGAAATTCAAGCAGAAAGGCTTGCCGTTCGGGTTCGGGGGAATTGCTGCTCTCGGTAAGGGTATGCTCCCTGCGGAATATGTTATCCGTGAGCATTATAAGTTCGGTTCAACCTGTGCTATTCTTTCAAGAAGCTTTTGCAATGTTGAAAAGATTGGAGATATCGACGCCGTAAAAGAAATTTTTACAAGCGGTGTCAGAGAAATAAGAGATTTTGAGAAAGAATGTCAGCTGTATGCGGACTATTTTAATAAAAGTGAAGCGGAACTTCGCCGGAGAGTCGAAAAGATTATATCCGGCGAGCAATGATTGACAAGAGAGGAAAACAATGAATCTGCTGATAACCGGTGCCTGGAGGGAAGCAAAAGAGAACATTGAAGCAGTTGAAAAGTTGGGTCATTCTGTCATATTTATGCAGAATGAAAAGGATGAACTGCCGTGTGCATACGAATGGCCGGAGGGAATTATCGGAAACGGTATTTTTCTGTTTCATTCTATAGACAGGTTTGTTAACCTGAAATATATTCAACTGACAAGTGCGGGATATGACCGTGTTCCGCAGGACTATATTAACGAGCACGGAATAGAGATTCATAATGCCCGTGGAGTTTACGGTATTCCGATGGCGGAGTATGCAATTGCGGGCGTTCTTGAATTATATAAAAAAATGCGGTTTTTTGCTGAAAATCAAAAGCGGCATCTATGGAAAAAGGATTTGCAATTAACCGAGCTTAACGGAAAAACCGTATTAATTGTCGGATGCGGAGAGGTTGGCACAGAGTGTGCAAAACGGTTCAAGGCTTTCGGCTGTAAGGTTATCGGGGCAAACAGAACCGACAAAAGAAATGAGTTTTTTGAAAAGATTTACGGCTTGAACGAGATAAATTCTTTGATTCCGACGGCGGATATATTGGTTGTTTCCATCGCTTTAACAGGGCAGACCGAACATTTGATAGACGAAAGCATGATTAAGCTTATGAAGCCCTCAGCCGTAATTGTGAATATGGCAAGAGGGAATATCGTTGACATGTCGGCGCTTACCGACAGAATTGACAGAATCGGCGGAGCGGTTCTGGATGTTTTTGATGAAGAACCTCTTAACGAAAACAGCCCGCTCTGGGATAAAGAGAATGTTATTATTACGCCGCATAACAGTTTTGCATCGGATTGTAATCAAGAACGGATTAAAAATGTTATATTAAAAAATTTAGAGAGGAAACAATGAATATGAAGGTGCTGTTGACGGCAACGGTTCAAAGTCATATATGTCAATTCCACAAGCCGTTAGTTGAAATGCTTCATTCGCACGGCTGTGAAGTACATGTTGCGGCAAAGGATAATCTTGCAGAGAAAAACGGATTAAAACTTGATTTTGTTGAAAAAGTTTACAATATTCCTTTTTCTCGTTCTCCGAAAAGCGCTGATAATCTCAGAGCATACAAGCAGTTAAAAAAAATAATTGATGAGGGCGGATACGATGTAATTCATTGCAACACGCCCATGGGAGGAATTGTTACTCGCCTTGCGTCTGTTAAAGCAAGAAAAAAGGGAACAAAAGTATATTATACTGCGCACGGGTTTCATTTCTATAAAGGTGCTCCCAAGAAAAATTGGATTGTGTTTTATCCGATAGAAAAAATTTTTTCAAGAATAACCGATGTTCTTATTACAATTACAAACGAAGATTATATTCTTGCGACGAAAAAATTTCATTGCAAGGTTAGTCATATTCACGGCGTAGGAGTCAACGAAAACAGGTATCACCCGGTTTGTTCCGAAGAACAAACAAATCTCAGGAGTGAATTGGGCTTCAACGCCAATCAGAAGATTATTCTTTGCATTGGTGAACTATTGCCGAATAAAAATCAAAAGATGGCAATTCAGATGATGAAAAAAGTTGTTGAAAGGTTTCCCGATGCACAGCTCGTTCTTGCAGGGAACGGACCCGAAAAGGAAAATCTTGAAAGACAGATTAAAGACAACTGCCTTGAAAACAATGTTCAGATGATTGGCTATTGTCTCTTTTTGGAAAAATATCAAAGAGTTGCGGATGTTTTGGTTGCATGCAGTCACAGAGAGGGTCTGCCTTTGAATCTGGTTGAAGCCATGATGTCCGAAAATCCCGTGGTTGCATCGGTTAACAGAGGACACAGGGAGCTTATTTCGGATGGAGTTAACGGGTATTTGGTTAATGATGCAGATGAAATGAGTCAAAAAGTTATTGAATTGCTTTCGGATAACGGACTTAAAGAAACGGTTGGAAGCAGTGCAAGAATTTTTGCAGCTGATTACAGCTGCGAAAATGTAAAAAAGGAGCTTGAAAAGATATATTTTTAGTTATCGGGTGGAGCATAGATGATAAAACTGATTACGCTTTCGGCTATTGTAATATTTTTAGCGTTTTTTCATGAATATTTTTCAAAAATCGATTACAGCAGAGGGCAGTATATCTATAAGGAAAAATTTTTCTTTATAATAATAGCTGTAATAATGATCTTTTTTTCGGGTTTGCGCATCACATACAATGATACGGCAACTTATGTTTTATCCTACAACGCCTTGGCAGCTTCTTTTGAGAATATTGATTGGAAGCTCGGTTCAAATCCGGGATTTCAGGTTGTAAATATAATTTTGAAATCATTGGGAGCTTCGTCTCAAACTTTTTTGTTGTTTTATTCTGCTGTTACGGTTGGCTTGTATCTGTGGTTTATAAGAAAATATTCGGTTAATTTTATAATGTCATTGTTTATTTTTATTGCCGGAGGAATGTATGTCTTTTCTTTTGCGGCAATAAAACAATGCGTAGCAATTGCAATTGCACTTTTAGGAGTTGACAAAGCATTAAAAAAGAAATGGGTATTATTTGTCTTTTGGATATTGCTTGCATCAACATTTCATACATATGCGTTGATGTTTTTAGTAACCCCGTTTATTATTTTTAAGCCATGGACCAAAAAAACATATATACTTCTTGCGGCAGGAACTCTTTTCGGCTTCTCATTCAGATTATTGATAGGACGAATATTGACGGTTGTCTCTCTTATGGGCGAATCATACGATATGAACAGTATAGCGCTGGGAGACGGCGTTAATCTTTTCAGATTAGCTGTTGCTTGGGCGCCCATTGCCTTGGCATTTTTAGCAAGAAAACAAATCAAGAAATGTGATGACGACAGGCAAAACTTGATTCTGAATTTTTCAATGCTGAATGCTATTCTTATGTTTACTGCTTGTTTCGGAACAGCCTTTTATATTGCGAGATTGGCGAATTATTTTGGAATTTTTCAAGTTCTTGTTATCCCTGCATTATTAAAGTATTATGACAGCGGAAGCCGAAAATTTCTCAAAGCTTCAATATATATAGGTTTCGCCGGATTTGCGGTTTATGCTTACGGTATAAACAGGGCATTTGATATAATGTATACAAGCGTTTCACTTATTGATTATTTATCAGGACTTTTTTAGAATGGAGATATAATGATTAGAGTATTGCAAATTGTGACTGATATGAGGTGTGGCGGTTTAGAAACAATGTTGATGAACTATTATCGACAAATTGACCGAACGCAGGTTCAGTTTGATTTTCTTGTCCATAGAGAAAACGAGGGAGAATATGCAGAAGAAATTCAAAAGCTTGGAGGAAATATATATCATTTACCCAAGTTGAATCCTTTCAGCCGTTATTATAAAAAGGCTCTCGGTATGTTTTTTGACTCTCACCCTGAATATCAGATAATTCATGTCCATCAAGACTGTTTAAGCTCTGTTATATTAAAAGTTGCGAAAGAACACGGTGTTAAAATCAGAATAGCGCACAGCCATTCAAACAGTCAGGATAAGAACATTAAATATCCGATTAAGCTTTTTTATAAGAGATTTATTCCTCGATATGCAACGAGCCTTTTTGCATGCAGTGAAGAAGCGGGAAGATGGATGTTTAACGGTGCTGATTTTACGGTGTTAAACAATGCAATAGACGCAGAAAGGTATATTTTTAATCCTCAAAAAAGGAATGAGGTTCGTGACAGCTTCGGAATTGCTTCGGATGAGTTGCTTGTCGGACATGTTGGGCGGTTTTCTCCTGCGAAAAACCATGATTTTCTGATAGATGTTTTTGATGCTGTTCCAAAAAGCCAAAAAGCAAAGCTCCTTTTGGTTGGCAAGGGAGATCTGAAAGAAAGCGTTGAAGAAAAGGTTAAAAAATTAAAATTAGAGAATAGGGTTATTTTTGCAGGGCTCAGATCAGATGTTCCGGATATTATGCAGGCTATGGATGTGCTTGTTCTGCCTTCTTTATATGAAGGGCTGGGCATAGTCGCAATTGAAGCACAGGCATCGGGGTTGCCGTGCGTTTTATCAGACGCAGTACCTGACGAAGCTGTTTTAACCGATTTGGCTGTTAAAATGTTGCCGGACTCCTCTCCTTCAAAATGGGTTGATGCTATTAATAAACAGTCAAAAATGATACGAAAAAGCACCTATGATGAGATAAGACTTGCCGGATATGATATTAAAGATAACAGCAAGAAATTACAGGAATATTATTTGAGATTGGCAAAAGGAGAGAAAAATATATGTCTTTATTGACTGTTTTTACTCCAACTTATAACAGAAAAGGCACTTTATTTCGCACCTATGACTCTCTCTTGAAGCAAGACTGTAAAGACTTTATTTGGCTGATTATTGATGACGGCTCGACAGACGATACCGGGTCAATGGTCAGAGAGTGGCAGACGAGGGAAAACGGGTTTGAGATTCAATATATCTATAAAGAAAACGGCGGAATGCACACCGCCCATAACACCGCTTATGAAAATATCAATACCGAATTGAATGTCTGCATTGATTCTGACGATATGCTTGCTCCCGGGGCTGTTCGGCTTATTTTGCAAAAATGGGCAGAGGTTAAGGATGCGGGATATGCGGGAATTATCGGTCTCGATGCGGATTTTGACGGAAACATAATAGGAAAAGGCTTCCCCGGTTCACTTAACGAGACAACGCTTGCGGGATATTATGCAAACGGCGGAGCGGGAGACAAAAAAATTGTTTACCGAACGGATATTATAAAAAAATATCCTCCTTATCCCGTGTTCCCGGGAGAGAAATATGTTGCTCTTGCATATAAATACCGCTTGATTGATCAGGATTATAAGTTGGCGGTGCTTAACGAGATTCTCTGCAATGTTGAATATCAGGCGGACGGCTCAAGCGGAACAATGTATAAACAGTATATTAAGAACCCAAGGGGATTTGCTTTTTGGCGAAAGGTTAGTATGCAATATCCGCAGTCAAAAAAAAGAATGCTGATTGACTGCGTTCATTATGTGTCCAGCAGCATTATAAGCGGAAACAAAAAATTTATTTCGGAATCCCCCAAAAAGCTGTTAACTGTTCTTGCCGTTCCTTTTGGGTTGCTGCTGACAGTATACATAAAGAAAAAGGCAAAGGAATGAGCTTGCAATGAAACAGTCATTTAAGGAAGATTATTATCGCATGACCGGAACGGAGTATTCTTTCGGAATAAAAAGCTGTATTAATATTATTTTTTCTCATCAGATCAGATATGTCAGATGTTTAAGAAAAGCTCAGGAAAAGCCGACCGCATGGAGAAAGCTGAAGCTCAAAAGGTTTTCCCGAAAATACGGTCTTGAAATATCTCCGTCTGCTTCAATCGGCAGAGGCCTGTATCTCGGTCATCCTTATAATATAACCGTAGCGGGCGGCGCAAAAATCGGAGATAATGTTAATCTGCATAAGGGCTGCACAATCGGAGCGGAAAACAGAGGAAAACGAGAGGGATGCCCAACTGTCGGAAACTGTGTTGCGGTTGGGATCAACGCAACCGTAATCGGCAACATAAAAATCGGCAACGATGTTATGATTGCGCCCAACTGTTTTGTTAATTTTGATGTTCCGGATCATTCGGTCGTTATCGGCAATCCCGGAGTGATTCACAGAAAAGAAAATGCAACTGAGGGATATATTGCGTTTAGAGTTTAGCCCGAAAGTTAAGAAAAAGAGGTTAAAAAATGATACCAAAGGTTATTCATTATTGCTGGTTCGGGGGAAAAGAAAAACCTAAATCGGTTCAAAAGTGCATTGCGAGCTGGAAGAGGAATATGCCGGATTATAAAATTATTGAGTGGAATGAAGATAATTTTGACATGGATATTCACCCTTACACACGCTTTTGCTTTGACAACAAAAAATGGGCTTTTCTGAGCGATTATGCACGCCTTTGGGTTGTAAATAACAACGGAGGGTTATATTTTGATACTGATGTTGAAGCGCTGAAGAGCTTTGACGAACTGTTGGAAAATGACGCTTTTTTTGGCTTTGAAAACAAGGATTATATTGCGTCCGGCTTGGGGTTTGGCGCTGTAGCTCACCATATTACGGTTGAGGCAATGCTGAAAGAATATGATACTTTCTATTCAGGCATAGAAGAACCGAATTTTATCGGCTGCCCGACTTTGAACACAAAAGCGCTGATTCCGCTGGGGTTGAAGCTGAACGGAGAGAAGCAGATTGTTGGGAATGCATTGATTCTGCCCGCTGATTATCTGAATCCTTTAGAGGACTCAACAGGCAGAGTCAGAAAAACGGAAAACACATATTCAATTCATTGGTATTCAAAAAGCGCTTTGAAAAAAAAGGACATTTTGCGAAGCAAGATTACAAGACCGTTCCATAGGCTTTTCGGAGAACATTGTTTTGATTTCATAAAGAAAATATTCAAATAAAAAATGGAGATTGTTTGGAATGCTTGAAAGAACCGGACTGTTTGCCGAAAGCTGGAATGTTGCTTGGCGTGAGGCGGACACAGGAGCGATACTGACGGACAAGGCTGCGGAGTTTCATATTATTAAAAATAACATCAGGTATTGGGCGGCAGATCCGTTTCCTTTCAAATATAACGGAGAATTATATATTTTCGCTGAGTTATATGATTATGTTAATTGCAGGGGCGGAATAGGCTATTGTAAACGGAACGGCAAAAGCTTCGGAAAATGGAAAAAGGTAATATCGGAATCATACCATCTGTCATATCCGTTTATTTTTGAAAAAGATAATGAAGTGTTTATAATGCCGGAGTCCGGCGCAGATGGCTCTGTTTATCTGTATCGTGCTGTTGAATTTCCGGATAAGTGGGTCAAAGACAAGGTTTTGAGAGAATGTGTTGTTTACGGAGATACAACTCCTTTTGAATATAAAGGGCACGGTTATGCTTTGTCTTATGATGTAAAAAACAGGGATGAATACAACCTTGTGCTTCTGGATTTAGAAGATGAAAGCTTGGATAAGGCACTTAACGATTTATCAAATCCGGAATTACGCAGACCTGCAGGCAAGACTTTTTCTTTTGAAAATAAACATATCAGACCGGCTCAGTGTTGCGAAAACAGCTATGGCGAAGGCCTTGTTTTTTATGAGTTTGAATTATCAAACGGTATTTATTCTGAAACAATGCTTCAAAGGATTAATCCGCAGGAATTGAGATATTCAGATAAAATTTTGCTGGATGGTATGCATACTTATAACGGCACCGAAGGTATTGAGGTTATAGATATAAAAACAAGAAGGTTTAATATTATTAATTTTATGTTCCGTATTATCGGAAAAATCAGGAAGAAATAAATGATAAAGATTTTTATGATAGGCATGAGCACCGACAAAGGCGGAGTTGAGGCGTATATCGCTAATTTGTGCAGTTGCTTAGATAAAAGAAAATATGAAATTACATACTGTTGGCCGGAAATGGTGATTGACGGAAAACGGTGGATTTGTCCTGCCAACCGTCACAATTATATTAAATACAGGGCGTTCTGGAAAAAGTTTTATAAAGAAAACCGTTTTGATGTTTTGTATATGAATACCTGCGATGTTGTCAGCATAGATCAGCTTAAATTCGCAAAGGCGGCGGGGATTCCCGTTCGGATTATTCACTCGCACAGCACTGCGAATCAGCAGGGAGTCGGGCAGAAAATGAGCCTGTTTCACCGCTTATCCGAAAAATCGAGCAGAGCGAATCTGCACAGATATGCAACGCATTTGTTTGCCTGCTCAAAAAGCGCAGGGGACTGGATGTTTGACGGCAGGGATTACAGTATAATTAAAAACGGAATAAGCATGGGAAAATACGGTTTCAATCCGGATAGCCGCAGCAAAATCAGGAAAAATCACGGCATTGAAAATGAAGAATTGATCGGAGTTGTCGGCAGACTTGATCCTCAAAAAAATCCGTTGTTTTCCGTTGATATAGCCGAAGCAATAGTTTCAAAAAATCCGAATGCAAAAATCGTTTTTATAGGAGACGGCGAGCTGAGGTCTGAGGTTGAAAGCAAAATTGCAGAAATGAATATTAAAGACAATGTAATTTTGACCGGCGCTGTTGATAATGTCAATGAGTGGCTTTCTGCGATTGACTGCATTCTTATGCCTTCACTTTTTGAGGGGCTTCCGTTTGCCCTTGTTGAAGCGCAGGCGGCAGGTCTGCATTGCGTTGTTTCCTCTGCTGTTTCGGATGAAGCGAATATCACCGGTTTGGTTGAATATTTAGGTTTGGATGAAAGTACGGAAAAATGGGCGGAAACAGCGTTGTCGGCGTCAAAAAAAGAGCGGGTTGAAACGCAGCAAAAGCTTGTTGAAGCGGGTTATTCTATTGCAGAAACAGCGAAAGCTGTGTCAGAAATTATAGAAAACTCACTCGGAAAGGCTTGATTCATGAAAAATGAAGAACAAAAACTTGGCAGACAGACAAGCTTAGAGTTATTGCGAATTATTAGTATGCTTATGATTGTTGCCGGACATTCTGTGATTCATGGTGGATTTGAAGAGTTCCCATTGTCTGTGAATGGTGCGCTTGCTATTGCATTAACTCAGGGCTCGAGAATAGGCGTGGATATTTTCGTGATTCTGACAGGATATTTTTCGGTTGAAAAAGAAGTATCAATTAAAAAAGTTAAAACGCAGTATTTTCAAATTTGGACATATTCTGTGCTGATCACAGCTTTGATGCTGGTTATGGGTGAAAAACAGATTAATGTTAAACTGGCAGTAGGGGCACTTTTGCCGGTATCTACATCTCAGTATTGGTTTGCAACTTGCTACATATTATTGTTGTTACTTAGTCCTTGCCTTCAGATTTGTATAGAAAGAATAAATAAACAGCAATTTCAAAGAGTGCTTATTGTTTTTGGCGTTTTGTGGTCAGTGATCCCGACATTTCTCATTGGAGCACCGGGGTACAATAATTTTACATGGTTTATATATGTTTATATGCTTGCGGCATATTTTCGAAAATATGGGTCAGACTTAACAAGAAAAATTCGGATATGGCATGGAGCGCTTTTGTTATTGATGATTTGCGCCGGTGCAATATTAACATATGATATAGGATATACAATTCCGTTTTTTAAAAGCAATGCGATATATTTATTTGCAGAGATGAATAAACTGCCTGCAATTATTTGTGCTTTATTGTTGTTTTTTGGGTTTAGAAATTGGAATATAAAGACAAACGAGAAAATAAACAAAATTGCAAGTTGTACTTTTGGCGTATATTTGCTGCATGATAATCCCAATATCAGAGAGACTTTATGGTGTGGATTATTGAAAAATGCAAATTTTATTACAAGTAACGGTTTTGTATTAAGAATATCATTCAGCATAATTACAGTTTTTATTGTTGGAATTGCAATAGAATGGATCAGACAATATGTGGTAAAGGAAATCAAATATGTTTGTGTCAAAAATAAAAAATAAGATTAAAAATTATATTTGGCAACGGAATCGCAAAAAAATCAACGAGAAAAACAGAAAGATGTTAAAGAACAAAGATATATCAATTATTTCCATGAATTGCACAGGTGGAATTTTATCTCATGATCTTGGGTTGCAGTTTAAATCACCAACGGTAAATTTGTTTTTTCGTTCAGAGGACTTTATTAAATTTTGTGAAAATCTGGAGTACTATCTTAGTATTGATGAATTTGTTAAATGTAATGATCCGTTAATTATAGAAGAGAGAACATACCCGATAGCGCATCTCGGAGATTTGACTTTATTCTTGGTGCATTATCACTCCGTTGAAGAAGCGCAGGAAAAATGGAATGAGAGAAAGAAAAGAATTGATCCGAATAATATTGTAATCATGAATACCGACCGTGAGGGAATGACCGACGAGTTAAAAGACAGATTTGAGAAATTGCCTTACAGGAAAGTTATGTTTACACATTTGCCGGATGACAAACATCCCTCGTGCTTCTATATAAAAGGATATGAGGATTCTTCCTGCGTCGGAATTGTTACCGATCACGACACTTGGGACGGCAAACGCCCGATTGATCAATTTGACTATGTGCGGTTTCTGAACGGAGAGGAATAGAATGATCAGCATTATCGTGCCTATCTATAAGGTTGAAAAATATTTGCCGAAATGTATCGAAAGTCTGATTAATCAGACAAAAAAAGATATTGAGATTATTTTGGTTGATGACGGTTCGCCTGACGGATGCCCGGAAATTTGCGATGAATATGCGAAGAAAGACAGCAGGATAGTGGTTGTCCATCAGCCTAACAGAGGGGTATCTGCCGCAAGAAATGCAGGCTTGAATGCCGCAAAGGGAGAATTGATCGGCTTTGTTGATCCTGATGACCGAGTTGCCCCCGAAATGTTTGAAAAAATGGAGAAAGCATTAAACGGCTCAGGGGCAGAGCTGGCTGTCTGCGGTTATGATTATTATTTTGAAAACGGAGAAATTGATGAAAAGCGAAAATACCCCGAAAGGGATGACGAACTGATTTGTCAAAAGGAGCTTTTGAGGCGTTTCGCCGATATGCCTCCGACCGTGAGGCACGGAGTTGTTAATAAGCTGTTTTATTCCGATATTATCGGGTCGGAAAGATTTGCAGAGGGTATGCATTCTTCCGAGGATGTATTGTTTCTGACCGAGTATTCTCTTAAAGTTAAAAATGCCGTTTTTGTTCACAAGCCTTTTTATAAAAATCTTGTCAGAGCAGGGAGTGCGACCCACGGCGGATTGAGCGTTGAAAGCCTTGCCGATTCGTTCAAGGCGCATGACAGGATGTATAATGCCTCTGTTTCTCTTTATCCCGATTTGAATAATCATTGTTTGGCATTTCTTCTTGATGTTTGTATGCTGAAATACGGAGAAGCAAAAGAAAAATGTAAATTGCTTGCTCAAAGCAAAAGAAAAAATGCTGAAAAGAAAATAAAAACGATGAAAAAATACATAAAGAAAAAGAGCCTCGGCGCAATATTCGATTCCGAAATATATTGGAAAACAAGAATATATTATTTGATTTTCTGAAAGAGGAACATTTTAATGGATAGTGAAATCAGAAGCATACAGTTGAAATGCCTTGAAATATTGGATATTGTTGATTCGATCTGCAGAAAGAACAATATCAGTTATTCGCTCTGCGGCGGAAGCGTGGTCGGTGCTCATTTATACGGAGCGTGTCTTCCGTGGGACGATGATGTTGACCTTATGATGACAAGAGAAAATTATAACCGATTTATAGAGGTAGTTCGTAATGAGCTTCCTGAGGGATTTTCTGTTCATAATTATCAGCTTTCAGATGTGTATTGGTCGCTTTTTACCAAAATAGTCAATGATAACACAACGATTGTTCAGCAGGACGGCACAGTATCCGGTGTGTTTTTGGATATTACTGTTTATGATAAAATTCCTCAAAATTGGAGAAGGCAGCAGGATATTCTGCTTTGGAAAATATCTCAGGTTGTATCTATCGGAAAGCTCAAAGGTCATTCTCCGAAAACTCTTTTGAGAAATGCGGCACTGTCGCTGTTTTTCAAAGACGAGAGAAAATATCTGAAATATTTTCAGAAGAAAGTTGAAAAAAACGGAAAAGCAACGCAATACAGCTATTCCGAACTGTTCGGAGCATTTTGCAACACAAAACCATATTCGCCTGAAATATTTGAAAATTACGCAGAGATTGAATTTGAGGGAAAAAGGTATATGATCGTAAGAGATTATGTGAAATACCTTGAAACAAGATACGAGCGAACGGATTTCAGGGAGCCGAAAGAAAAACAGGTTGCGCCTCATTACATGCTTGTTGATCTGACGCTGCCATATGAAGATTACATAAAAAGAACTCAAAGCCAAGGAGATTAAAATGGACAGAGGGAAGCGCAGTTTAAAAATATTTATATACGGCGTAATATCCCAGGCTGTTACGCTTCTGCTTGGAATTATTATCCCAAAGCTGCTTATTGTGAGCTACGGTTCCGAGATAAACGGGTTGCTTTCTTCGGTCAGGCAGGTTTTCGTTTATGTTGCTCTGCTTGAAGCGGGTATCGGAACGGCGTCGCTTCAGGCGATGTATGCTCCAATGGCTAAAGAAGACCATCAGAAAGCTTCCGAAATAATGGCGGCGACCGACAGGTATTACAAAAGGACGGGCGTGCTTTACGGAATTTGCGTTATTCTGCTTGCGTTTCTGTATCCCGTTGTTGTTGACAGCGGAATATCAACACCCGTTGTTGCGGGAATAATTCTTCTTCAAGGAGCATCGGGCGTAATAAATTATCTGTTCCAGGGCAAGTTTTCAATATTGCTCAGGGTTGACGGAAAAAGCTATATCACAACAAATGCGGCAACTGTCGTTAATGTTGCGTCAAAAATAGCTCAGATTTTGCTCATTCTTGCAGGCTGCAATATTCTTGTTGTTCAGGCGGCATATTTTGTAATAAATCTGTCGCAGATGCTTTATATTGTCCGGTACATAAAAAAGCATTATTCTTGGCTGGATTTGAAAGTTAAGCCGGATTATTCTGCACTTAGTCAGAGCAAGAATGTAATAATACATCAAATATCGGGCTTGATTTTCAACAACACGGATGTTTTGGTGCTGACATATGTTTGCGGTTTAAAAGTTGTCAGCGTTTATTCGCTTTACAGCCTCATTATCAGCTGTGTTTCAAATGTCATTGACACTCTTTGCGGAAGCGTTGAATTTATTCTCGGTCAGGAATTCAATTCCGACCGTGAGCGTTTCCTGAAGCACCAAGAAACATATGAAACTTACTATCTTGCGGTTTCATTTGCATTTTTCACGGTAACGCTGATTATGCTTCCGTCGTTTATTGCGATTTATTCGCAGGGAATAACCGATGCGGTTTATGTTGACAAATATCTGCCGTTTTTGTTTGTGGCGTTAAATGTGCTCATGTATGCAAGAAGGTCGTCAAGTCAGATAATAAATTTTGCGGGTCATTTTAAGCAAACTCAGCTTCGTTCGGTAATTGAAAGCGTTATAAACCTGACGGTTTCTCTGATTCTTGTTCAAAAAATCGGTATTTACGGCGTTCTTATCGGAACAATTGCCGCTCTGCTTTATCGCACAAACGATGTTATTATCTATGCAAATCTTAAGATTCTCGGCAGAAAGCCGTGGAAAACCTATCGAAGATGGATTCAGAACATGGCTGTTATGGCGGTTTGTGTTTTGACTGTCAGAAAAATACTTCCGCAGATGAACGGGTATTTACCGTGGGCGCTCAACGCTGTCTGGGTAACATTGGTTTGCTTCGCATTTTATTTCATTGTTGACTCCCTGTGCGATATTTCAAGCTTTAATATGGTTATGGGAATGCTGAAAAAATTCACCCGAAAACTGCTGAAAAGAAATTGATATGGTTGATTCTGTATATTTATTGCTTTACGGGAAATCGTTCGGTTTGGTTGCCGTTTTGGCGGCGATTGCGGCAGTCATATGGACGGCGATTGGTTCCGTAATGATGAAAAATCATCGTAAAGCGTGGAGAGTTATTAACGCTCTGCTTGCTGCCGCTTTGGCTTTTATCATAATAATAATGACGCTGACTTCGAGGGAAAAGGGCAATTACGGGATTAATCTGATTCCGTTTGACAGCTTTATGAGGTCAAAGCAAGAGCCTGAACTGCTCCGCTCTTTCTTCTTTAATATGGTCTTATTTTTCCCTTTGGGATTGACCTGCCCTTATGCCTTGGGATATTATCCGAAAAAGGCTGTGCCTGAGGCTCTGGCAGTTTTAGTGATTTTTTCAATTATTATTGAAACATGCCAGTTTGTTTTCAAACTCGGCTTCTGCGAAACCGATGATGTTATCGCAAACGCTCTCGGGGCGGCTCTCGGAGCCTGTATTTGGCTTTTAACGGAGTGGATTTCTTCGGCGTTAAAGCCATGCGACAAGCGGAGCAAGCCGTAATCCGACTATATTTACAAAACAGGGGACATTATGAATTCGATTGAAGAATTATTCTTGCAGGCGCTTCGGGCGTCGCTGAAAAATGAATCAGTAAATTGGGATGCCCCTCTGAGCACGGGCGATTGGAACGGTTTATACAGGCTTTCCGAAATGCACAAGGTTATCCCGATGATTTTTGAAGCGGTTTGCAGATGTCCTACGGCGCAAAATGCGGACAGGCAGGTCATTGAGCTGTTTAAGCTCAGTGCAATTCAGTCGGTTTCGGCGCAGGCAATGAAAACCGACGGCTTTATGCGCCTTTACCGTTATCTGAAAGAGGCGGGCTTATCCCCGGCAGTCGTTAAAGGAATTGTTTGCAGAAGCCTTTTCCCGAACCCCGATTACCGCATTTCGAGCGACGAGGATATACTTGTTCCGCAGGATCGGTTTTTGCGTTGCTGTGAAGCGATGACGGAATTCGGAATGATAAATTCAAATCCGGAGCAGGATATTAATTCCGCTTATGAAATAACCTATGTCAGCAAAGCTTCTCCGCTTCGTATCGAGCTTCACAGGCGTCTTTTCCCGCCTCAATCCGAGGCATACGGAGAGTTAAACAGCTTTTTCGCAGAATCCCTTGATAATCTGATTGAACTGCCCGTTCAGGGAATGACCGTCTCAACCCTGAACCACACGGACAATCTTTTCTATCTTATTTGCCATTCGTTCAAGCATTTTCTTCACAGTGGCTTCGGAATCCGCCAGATTTGCGACATAACGCTTTATGCAAATACTTACGGAGAAAATATTGATTGGCACAGGATTCTGATAAACTGCAAAGAAATAAAGGCTGAGCTGTTTGCGGCGGCGATTTTCAGAATCGGAGAAAAATATCTGACCTTTGACCGCACTGCGGCTTGCTTCCCCGAAGAATGGGAAGCGATTGAAATTGACGAAGCGCCGCTTCTTGACGATTTGCTTTCGGGCGGCGTTTACGGCGGTTCAAGCATGAGCAGAAAGCACAGCAGCGGCATGACATTAAACGCCGTTGCCGATGATAAAAAGGGCAAGAAAGCGGGCAAAGGGATTGTCGGAACGCTTTTTCCGCCTTTAAAGGAAATGCAGACCCGATATGAATATCTGCACTCTGCTCCGTTTCTGCTCCCTGCGGCATGGGTGGGCAGAATAATAAAATACGGCAAAGAAATAAGACAATCCGAGAGCGAAAGCGCTTCTCAGGCAATGAAAATCGGCAAAGAGAGGGTCGAGCTTCTGAAAAAATACGGCATTATCCGATAACCTGCCGAAAAACGGCTTTTCGGGGAGTTGTATATAGCATCTGAAGGTGAAACAGAATGAAAAAGAAAACAAAGAATAATAAGAAAAGTTACAAAGCAATCAAGATAATAATTTCGGTTTTTATGATATATTTGTTGCTTATGGCGGTAATTTTCACAATAGGGACAATTTATCTCAACAAAATAAATCGCTTTGACGATATTGTTCCCGTGCCGCCAGAGGAGGAATTCTTTGATGTTGACGAGGATGCAACGGGCGATGATGTTGACCCCGAAGAAATAATCTGGGATCCGGGAATGGATGTTCAAGACGAGGATTTGCTTAACATTCTCCTTGTCGGTCAGGACAGGCGTGAGGGCGAGGGCAGACAGCGTTCGGACTCGATGATTCTTTGCAGCTTCAATGCCGAAACAAACGAGCTTGCCATGGTTTCATTCCTCAGAGACCTCTATGTTCAGATTCCGGGCTATTCGGATAACCGACTGAACGCCGCCTATGTTTTCGGCGGGTTCCCGCTTCTGAAAGAAACGCTTTATCTCAATTTCGGCGTTACGGTTGACGGCTGCGTTGAGGTCGATTTCAGCGGCTTTAAGAATATTATTGATACCGTAGGCGGTGTTGATATCAAGCTTACCGAGGAGGAGGCTAAGTATGTCGGCGGCGGAGCGACGGAGGGAATGAATCACCTTGACGGTGAGCACGCTCTGACCTATGCAAGAATCAGATACATAGACAGCGATTTCAACCGAACCGCCCGCCAGAGGAATGTTATCAATGCGGTAATCAATAAAGTCAGAAACCGCAGCGTGTCGGAAATTCTATCGCTCGTTGATACTGTTCTGCCGATGATAACGACGGATATGAGCAATGCCGAGATAACAAAATACGCCTTGCAGTATGCACCTGCGCTCAAAGGGCTTCAGGTCAGCACCCACCATGTCCCCGGAGACGGAAGATTCAGATATGCAAAAGTCAGAGGAATGTCGGTCCTTATCCCCGACCTTGCAGGAATCAGAAAGGATCTCAGAGAGGAATATCTGCCGCTTTAAGAAAAAAGCTTGACAAATCCGCTTTGCGGTGATATAATAACTCAACAATCTGATTAAAGGCTGTGACGAAGACGGTCGAAACCGAGTTATTTCAGAGAGTCGATGTTTGCTGTGAATCGGTATAATTCCTTTTCAATGACCTCTCCCTTCCGAGCCGGGGCCCCCAAAGCTTTCGGGCGTTATGCCCGTGGTGAGTAGAAGCTTCCCGTGAATACTGCGTAAAGGTATAGGGGTTGTCTGACCCCGAAGAGTGGGCGGTTTTAAGCCGCAATTTGAGTGGTACCGCGAGTGTTTGATTAACACCCGTCTCAAAGCAAAAGCTTTGGGGCGGTTTTTTTATTGCTCGGGTTCATCGGTTTAATAAAGGATTGAAATAACGGAACGAATATATAAGGAGTGAATTTTCAGAATGGATGCAAGTAAGTACAGCGTGGGATATTTCCCCGCACCCGGAGTTCACAACAAATGGGTGATGAAGGATCACATCGAAAAGCCGCCCGTTTGGTGCAGCGTTGATATGCGTGACGGAAATCAGAGCCTCGTTATCCCCATGAGCCTTGAAGAAAAGCTGGAATATTACAAGGTTCTGCTCGATGTCGGATTTAAAGAGATTGAAGTCGGCTTCCCCGCCGCCAGCGAAACGGAATATGAATTCCTCAGAACGCTGATTGATAACAACATGATTCCCGAGGATGTCACCGTTCAGGTGCTTACTCAGTGCAGAGAACATATTATCCGCAAGACCTTTGACGCCTGCAAGGGTGCGCCGAGCGCAATTATTCATTTTTATAATTCCGTCAGCGTTGCTCAGCGTGAGCAGGTTTTCCGCAAATCAAAGGAAGAAATCAAGAAGATTGCCGTTGACGGCGCAAAGCTCGTCAAGAAGCTTGCCGCAGAATATGACGGCAACTTCCGCTTTGAGTATTCTCCCGAAAGCTTCACGGGAACGGAACCCGAATATGCTCTTGAGGTCTGCAATGCGGTTCTTGATGTTCTTGAACCCTCGGAGGATAACAATGTCATCATCAACCTGCCCGTAACGGTTGAAATGAGCCTGCCGCATGTTTATGCAAGCCAGGTTGAATACATGAGCGAAAACCTCAAATACCGTGAGCATGTTACCCTTTCGCTTCATCCCCATAACGACAGGGGAACGGGCGTTGCGGATACCGAGCTTGCCCTGCTTGCAGGCGCAGACCGTGTTGAGGGAACTCTTTTCGGCAACGGCGAGCGCACGGGCAATGTTGATATCATCACTCTTGCGATGAATATGTATTCTCACGGCGTTGACCCGAAGCTGGATTTCACCAACATGCCGACCCTTGTTGAGAAATACGAAAAATGCACAAGAATGCATGTCTATGAGCGTGCGCCTTATGCGGGTGCGCTTGTTTTCGCCGCATTCTCTGGCAGCCATCAGGACGCAATCGCAAAGGGCATGAAATACAGAGAAGAAAAGAATCTTCACCGCTGGAATGTTCCCTATATTCCCATCGATCCTCACGATATCAGCCGCACATACGATGCGGATATCATCAGAGTCAATTCTCAGAGCGGCAAGGGCGGAATCGGCTATCTGCTTGAGCAGGCTTACGGCTATATTCTTCCTCCCGGAATGAGAGAGCATCTCAGCTATCTCTGCAAGGATATTTCCGACAGAGAGCATAAAGAGCTTAAAGCACCCGAGGTTCTTAACATATTCAAGGAGCATTATTTCATCGGCGAGAGCGCAATCACCGTTTCCGACATGCATTTCTTCCGCAATGCGGACACGGTCGAAACCGAGATAACCTTTAAGAACAACGGCGAGGAAACAACTCTCCGTGCTTCGGGCAACGGTTCGCTCGACGCAGTCAGCAACGCCCTTAAAGAATACACGGGCAAGACCTACAAGCTTCAGGTTTATACCGAGCACAGCATGCAGGAGAAAGGCTCGGGCAGCGTTGCGGCGGCATATATCGGAATTGAAAATCAGAACGGCGAAATGAGCTGGGGCGCAGGAACGGACACGGATATTATCCATGCAAGCGTTGACGCTCTCATCAGCGCATTCAACAACATGAAATAAGGGGGATTTTAACAATGGGAATGACAATGACTCAGAAAATCCTTGCCGCCCATGCGGGGCTTGAAAGCGTTTGCGCAGGGCAGCTTATCAATGCAAAGCTTGACATTGTGCTCGGCAACGATATCACAACACCCGTTGCGGTCAACGAGTTCAAAAAAGCGGGCTTTGAAAAAGTTTTTGATAAAGACAGAGTTGCGATAGTTCTTGATCACTTTGTTCCGAATAAGGATATCAAGGCGGCGGAGCAGTCCAAGACCTGCCGTGAATTTGCCTGCGCTCATTGCGTCAGCCATTTCTACGATGTCGGCAAAATGGGCATCGAGCATGCTCTGCTTCCCGAGCAGGGTGTTGTTACCGCAGGCGACTGCATAATCGGCGCAGACAGCCACACCTGCACCTACGGCGCACTCGGCGCATTCTCAACGGGCGTCGGCAGCACGGATATGGCGGCGGGCATGGCAACGGGCATGGCATGGTTCAAGGTTCCCTCGGCAATCCGCTTCAATCTCACGGGCAAGCTCCCCTCAAATTGCAGCGGTAAAGATGTAATCCTTACCATTATCGGCATGATAGGCGTTGACGGCGCACTTTATAAGAGCATGGAGTTCACGGGCGAGGGCGTTGCTTCGCTCTCAATGGATGACCGCCTTTGCATCTGCAACATGGCTATTGAGGCGGGCGCAAAGAACGGAATTTTCCCCGTTGACGAAAAGACGGTTGAATATATGAACGGCCGCTGTGAGCGCAAGTCCGTGGCATATGCGGCTGATGAAGATGCGGAATATGAGCGCACGGTTGAAATCGACCTTTCGGCGATAACTCCGACCGTCAGTTGCCCTCATCTTCCCGAAAACACAAAGCCTGCCTGCGAGCTTTCCGACATTAAGATTGACCAGGTCGTTATCGGAAGCTGCACCAACGGCAGAATGGAGGATATGGAAGCGGCTTATAAAGTCCTGAACGGCAAAAAGATTGCCGACGGAGTTCGCTGCATCATCATCCCCGCAACGATGAATATTATGCGTGAATGCATCGAGAGAGGCTATGTTACTGCGTTTATCGATGCAGGCGCTGTTGTTTCAACTCCCACCTGCGGCCCCTGCCTTGGCGGTTACATGGGTATTCTTGCGGCGGGCGAACGCTGCATTGCAACCACAAACCGCAACTTTGTCGGCAGAATGGGTCACACCGAGAGCGAGGTTTATCTTGCTTCTCCGCTGACCGCCGCCGCAAGCGCATTGACGGGTTATATCACCGAATATAAGGAGGCGTGAAGATGAACACTCAGGGAAAAGTATTTAAGTACGGCGACAATGTTGATACCGATGTTATTATCCCCGCCCGCTACCTGAACACGCCCAACGCTCAGGAGCTTGCTCTGCATTGCATGGAGGATATCGACACCGAATTTGTTAAAAAGG
Source organism: Acutalibacteraceae bacterium (assembly GCA_051881575.1). Classification (GTDB taxonomy): domain Bacteria; phylum Bacillota; class Clostridia; order Oscillospirales; family Acutalibacteraceae; genus CAG-177. The sequence continues at coordinate 43,760 of JBJEQD010000042.1, forward strand.
TAAATAAAGGCGATGTTATGGTTGCAGGCTGGAACTTCGGCTGCGGCTCGTCAAGAGAGCATGCTCCGCTGGTTATCAAGACCTGCGGCACAGGCTGTGTTATCGCAAAGAGCTTTGCAAGAATTTTCTACCGCAACGCCATTAATATCGGTCTGCCCATTCTCGAATGTCCCGAAGCCGCCGAAGAAATTGCGGCAGGCGACGAGGTCAAGGTTGATTTTGACACGGGCGTTATCACCGATGTCACAACGGGAAAGACTTATCAGGGTCAGGCGTTCCCGCCGTTTATTCAGAATATCATCAAGAGCGGCGGTCTGCTCGCTTCATTGAAGAATAACGGCTGAGTAAATAATTTTTCAGGCGATTTACAGGAAAGGAACGGTAATAACAATGAATAAAAATATTGCGGTTATCCGAGGCGACGGAATCGGCCCCGAAATCGTTGAACAGGCGTTAAAGACCCTCAACAAAACCGCCGAGCTTTTCGGCCACAGCTTCAGCTACACCGATGTTGACATGGGCGGCTGCGCCATTGATAAATGGGGAGACCCCCTGCCTGCGGAAATGCTCCGGAAATGCGTAGAATCCGACAGCGTGCTTCTCGGTGCGGTCGGCGGCAACAAATGGAACGATGTTCCGGGCAGCATGCGCCCCGAAAAAGGACTTCTGCGCCTTCGTGCGGGAATGGGAGTTTACAGCAACAACCGCCCCGCAAAGATCTGGAAGCAGCTTTCAGCCGCTTCTCCGCTTAAAAAGTCAATCGTTGACAAGGGAATAGATTTTATTATCGTCAGAGAGCTTATCGGCGGTATTTATTTCGGCGAGCACAAGACCGAGGAAGAAAACGGCGAGAAAAAGGCCGTTGATATCCTCAGCTACACCGAAAGCGAAATTGAGCGCATCGGCAGAATCGGCTTTGAGACTGCCCGCAAGAGAGGCAAACGCCTCTGCTCGGTTGAAAAGAGCAATGTTCTTGATTCAAGCCGTCTCTGGAAAGCGGTCATGCACCGCCTTGCCGACGAATATCCCGATGTTGAGCTGACGGATATGCTCGTTGATAACTGCGCCATGCAGATAGTCAAAGACCCCTCACAGTTTGATGTTATCGTAACCGAGAACATGTTTGGCGACATTCTTTCCGACGAAGCTTCGATGATAACCGGCTCAATCGGCATGATTCCCTCATCAAGCCTCGGCGCATCATCCTGCGGTCTGTATGAGCCTATCCACGGTTCAGCCCCCGACATTGCGGGCATGGATATTGCAAACCCGATCGGCACAATTCTTTCTGCGGCAATGATGCTCCGCTTCAGCTTCGATATGGCGCAGGAAGCGGACTGCATTGAAAACGCAGTTTCGGCTGTTCTTGACGAGGGCTACCGCACGGCGGATATCATGCCCTCCGACCCAGAGCAGGCGGCAAAATGCAAGAAGATCGGCTGCACCGAATGCGGCGACCTTGTTATTGCCCACATGAAAAAGTAAATTACTAAATTATAAAAACGGCTTACATCGGGTTTGGTGTAAGCCGTTTTTTAGTGTGCGAATGTTCGGAGATATGTTTTCAGATGGTATCGTTTACCGTCAGCATATCAATCCTCCGTCTTTTGCTTCGCAAAATCCACGCTGACAGCGCCGTCCCCCTTTGTCTGCTTCGCAGACATTTCCCCCGCACTGCGGGGGAATCGACCTTTTCTAAGGAGGCTAACGAAGCAGCAACCTGTTGCATGGGCTCCTTTGGCTACTCCCTCCGTCATTTGCTTTGCAAATGCCACCTCCCTCAAGAGGGAGGCAAATCGCTGCCCGTAGGGCTGAGGATTGGTAAGTTAACGGATTAATCAATGCAACTGAATACGGCGGACAAGAATGAACAGCTCGGCCGCACGGGTTGAACAGTATCGT
>JBJEQD010000043.1:0-11003 GCA_051881575.1 Acutalibacteraceae bacterium
CCGAGGGCACAGAGATGTGCATGCCCGGCGATAACGTTGATATGGATGTTGAGCTTATCACTCCCATCGCTATCGAAAAGGGACTTCGTTTTGCTATCCGTGAGGGCGGCAGAACAGTTGGTTCAGGCGTTGTTATCGACATCGCTGAATAATTAAAGCCATTTATGAGGGGCAGCCGAAAGGCTGCTCCTTTTTTGCTTTTTTATTGCATTCCCGATATTTTTATGATATAATGCGCTTGCAGTTTAACGGAATGATAAGTCCGGATTAAACAGAAGAAAAAGAATATTTATTTCAGGAGAATTATTATGAAACTGACTTTCATGGGTGCAGGCAGCACGGTTTTTGCCCGTAATGTTATCGGCGACTGCATGTGCGCTGAGTCTCTCAGAGACAGCGTTTTTGCTCTCTACGATATTGACGGCGAAAGGCTTGAACAGAGCAGAATTATTCTTGAAGCAATGAGAGCCGCAAAGGGCGGCTACGGCAAAATCGAGTGCTATCTCGGAGTTGAAAACCGCAAGGCTGCTTTGAAAGATGCGGATTTTGTCGTTAACGCAATTCAGGTCGGTCTTTATGACCCCTGCACGATAATTGATTTTGAGGTTCCGAAAAAATACGGTCTGAGACAGACTATCGGTGACACTCTCGGCATCGGCGGAATCATGCGTGCGCTCAGAACCATTCCCGTTATGAAAGACTTTGCCGATGATATGGAGGAGGTTTGCCCCAACGCTTTCTTCCTTAATTACACCAATCCCATGGCAATGCTCACCGGCTATATGACGAGATACACGGGCATTAAGACCGTCGGTCTTTGCCACAGCGTTCAGTGCTGCTCCGAAACCCTGCTTAATGAAGTCGGCATGGAGGATAAGCTTGAGGGCAGAAAAGAGCTTATCGCAGGCATCAACCATATGGCTTGGTTGCTTGAAATCAAGGATAAAAACGGCGTTGATCTTTACCCTGAAATCAAAAAGAGAGTTGAAGCAAAAATCGCCGATCCCGAGTTTAAGGATAAGGTCAGATTTGATTATATCCGCAATTTCGGCTATTACTGCACCGAGTCAAGCGAGCATAACTCCGAATATAATATGTTCTATATAAAGTCAAAGTATCCCGAGCTTATTGAGAAATTCAACATTCCCCTTGACGAATATCCCCGCCGCTGTGTAAATCAGATCGAGGGCTGGAAGAAAGAATACGAGGAGCTTCTTCAGACAGGTGTTAAGGAGCACACACGCTCTCATGAATACGCTTCGCACATCATGGAGTCTATCGTAACCGGTAAGCCCATTCAGATAGGCGGCAATGTTCTCAACACCGATCATCTGATAACCAACCTGCCCGCAGAGGCATGCGTTGAGGTTCCCTGCCTTGTCAACGGCTACGGCATTCACCCCTGCCATGTCGGAGCTTTGCCCGTTCAGTGCGCCGCAATGAATATGACCAACATCAATGTTCAGCTTCTGACAATCGAGGCTGCCGCAACCCTCAGGAAAGAGCATATTTATCAGGCGGCAATGCTTGACCCGCACACGGGCAGCGAGCTTGATATCGACACCATCAAGAAGATGGTTGATGACCTTATCGAGGCTCACGGCGATTATCTTCCCAAATATCACTGATAAAAAAACACATATAGCAAAAATGGCCTGTATCGGAATTCAACCGACACAAGCCATTTTTGCATCAAATACAGGAAGTATGGGGGTTGTTATAATAATTTGATTTCTTCGGGCTTGGAAACTTCATAAACCGAAAAAATCTCAGCGTCAAGAATTTCGGTTTCGCCGTCGAGCGGAGTGTCAACAACTGCGGTTTTAACCTTCATTCCGTCATGCACGGGGAGTAAATCCGAGCCGAGCATGAACGCCATGCAAGAATCCTTGGGAACGGGCGGTGAGTCAAGAACGGATTTTAGCTTTATGTCAACAGAAATATTCTCGGGAGCCTCATATTCAACATCGGCATAAAATTTGCCTTTCGGGCATTGCTTGGAAAAATTATTCTCGAAGTCCGAGCGTTGCCTTTGAATTTCTTCGAGAGAATAATGTTTTTGGAATTGTTCGCTCTCAAAGCCTGCTTCCATTTCGGCATACATATCAACAAGCTTGGTTTCTCTGATATATATTTTTCCCTTTTCGCCCAAGTCAATTTCTTTTTCTTCCGAACCGATTTTGAGGGCAACGGGTATTTCCGCAAGAGTTCGTTTTGATTCTCTGCCGAAAGAGAGTATAATTTTCTTTGAAATATCTGGAATGGAATCAAATTCGCCGCCAAACACTATGTCGTGAATGTAATAATCGTCAAAAGAAATATCGGCGAAGCGTTCGCATCTCCAGCCCGCACGGATAAACTCCGATAAAATAATAATGTTCTTATCAATTTCGTTGCTCAGAAGCGAGTATTCCGATTCTCCCGATTTCAAAACGGTATTCTCGGAAGTGATCCTGCGAATCTGCAAAAAAGGCTCATCAAAAATAATATTAGCCCGTTCCGATTCTCTGACGGTCGGTTCACCGTAAAGGTCAAATCCGTTTATTTCTTCAATTTCTGCTTGCTCTCTGAGGTCTCTGAGTTCTTCATTGAAAGAGAGCAAAACGGCGTGGAGCGTGCGCCGGTTTCTGTAAAGCCCGACAAAGTGGCAGTCCGTGCCGTTCATTGAAAATTCTTTACCGACAATCCTGATTTCGTCAATACCGGCAAGGCATTCGATAATATTGGTTAAATTCATTTTCTCATAATCCCTTTCTCGACAGCCGTGTGAGCGCAGAGATTCAGAAGCTCCGTAATTCTCGGGTCGGTGTCGGGAAGATAAAATGAATTATCGTAAATGCTTTTGCCGAACGCCGATTCATAGAAGCATGCGCTTGCAAGAAAACAGCCCAAATCGTTTGCCCTGCATCCGTCAACGGTCAGCCTGTCGCCGATTTCGGTTGAACGGGCGCTCTGCCATGCTCTGCCGCTCGGAATTATCAGGTCAATATCCGCTTCAAGGGCGGCGTTGACATAAGCCTCGGTCAGAGCTTTATACATCTCCTGCTGATTTCTGCCGTAATTCGCAAAAGCAGGGGACGCACAGCCGTTTTCATATGCCCATGTCTGGTGAACCATGATTTTTGCATTCGGCTGAACCATTCTGCAATACTCCGCAAGCTCGGAAAGGAACGGCGAATAGCTCTCGGGGATTCCGCTCAGAGCGGTTGACTGCTGAAGCGTTATAATATCCCAATCCTCGTCCTCAACAGCTTCGTGAAGCGCAACGCCGTCAGGGCGGTTCAGCTCTGTTTCAAAGGGCAGATAGACCTCATAATCATAGTCGGTTTTTTCTTCACGCCAATTATTCCAATGCTGTTCGAGCGAGCAGTTTTCAATATAGAGATTGCAGAGCAGGAGTTCTTCGCCGTCTGCAAGAGCCATTTGAGGCAAAAATCTGTGAGCGTCGGACGAAATGCCGTTGCCGATTGAAAGAATGTTCATTGCTTAATCCTCCGTGGATTTGGTGAGATAAACTGTAAAAGCAGCCTGTGCCAAGCCTAAAATCATCATCAGGTACTGCAATGGCTTCAAACCGTAGAAAATGCAGTCGGTCATTCCGCAGAGAATGAATCCGATGACCGAAGCCAGAAGCGTAACGCCGAAATTCCTTGCCTTGCCGCCTCTTTTCAAAAGACGCAGAGTTCCGATAATTGCAATAATAAACACAGCCGCAAGCAGGAGAACACCGAAAATTCCGTTTTCAACCCAAATTTCAAGAAAAATGTTGTGGGCGTGAGGCTGACGGATATTATAAACCTCATGAAGAAGCCGTCTTGTGTTGTCAAAGCCTGTTCCGTATCCGAAAATCGGCTTTTTATGAATAATATCAAGAACGCTGCCGAGAATATCAATTCTTGTATTAACCGAAATATCCTTGCCGCTTAAAAGGGTCAGCAAGCGTTTGAAAATTCCCCTTGCAAAAATAAACAGAGCGCCCAGGCTGACGCCGCCGACAGCGGCAAGCTTCAAGCCTTTTTTGAAGCCGTAAAGAAGCAGAACGCCGAAAACTATAACAGCAAAAAGATAAGGACCTCTTGAATATGAGCAGGCAATTCCGCCGATTGTGCATAAAAGGCAGAAAAGACCGATTATCCTGCGCTTTCGGCTTTCGGAGCAGAGAAAAACATAAGCCGCAAACGGAAGAAGCACAACCTCTATTGTTGCGAAGAAAAGGGGATTTGTGAATGTACTGCAAGCCCTTGTGTCAAAGGAGTGGAAAGTCATCGAGGGCATGTTCGATTTAATGAATTCGGGAAGAATGAGCACGAGTTTTTCAGCCAGCATATTCAGACAGCGCCAAAACGGATTGAATATTCTGCTGACGGCGGGAGAAAAATGATAGAGAAACATCTGACCAACGCCGATTATTCCCGCAATGCCCGCAGAAAGACCGCCACAGAACATGATACGGTCGATTTTTTCGGGGCTGTCAACTGTTTCGGTGAAAAGAAAATAGCCCATGAACATCAGAAGCCAAAGCCCGATGCTTGCAAGAGCCGAGATTGCCGATGAGGAATAAAATGAACCTATTGTTATCCATCCGATCAGAACAGCGATGCTTATTCCGATGATTCCAAAGTGCAATTCGGATTTGTTTGAAATTCGGTTTCTCAAGACAGCAAAAAAGCCGACGGCGGTAAAAAACGGCGCAACATATTCGGGCATAAGCCCCGCAAGCAGAAATGCCGCAGGCGCAAAATATCCGAGCTTATCCGCTCTTTTCTCAAACAGCTTATTATTCAAGCTCCCGTATCCTTTCTGCCGCTGTTTTCCTTGTCGGAGGATGGCGGCGAAAAATATTTTTTATAAACGGCGGAGCATATTGCCGCCAATATTGCCGTGCCTACGAAAATCGCAAGAGCAAGAACATAGTTTTTTTCAATGAGCTGTTCTCCGCACAGGGTTGAGGATATAATCGAAGGGATTCTTGCGATGCCCGTTATTATCAGAAACTTAACGAGATTGAGGTTTGTTATTCCTGCGGCATAGGTAAGAATATCTTTCGGTGTGCCGGGAATTAAATAAATAAAAAACAGGGTTAGATAAACTTTTTTCTCATTTTGAAGGAATTTTAATGAATCAACTTTTTCAATCGGAATGAAAAGGTTGACAAGCCGTCTGCCGAACAGCTTTGTCAGAGCGATAATGACCAATGAGCCGATTTCTGTTCCGAGAATGCAAAGCAGAAGCCCGCCCCATGTGCCGTAAAGCACTCCCGAGCCGATTTCAAGCGGCTCTGCGGGTATAATTTTGATAACCGTCTGAAATGCTCTTATTGCAACGAAAACAAGCTTGTCATAGCCGTTGAATCGGGAAAGAAAAATTCTGAGATGCTCTGCATCTCCGAAAAGGATATAAAGCTGTTTTCCGTATTTAATATAGATATACAAAAAAGCGGCAATAATTATGACGCAGACCGAGCAGGCGCAGACAAGCTGAAATGTACGCAGCTTCTTTTTGTCTGCGGAGTCACGGTCAGAGATTTTTGTATTTTTCAAAATATTCACCCAGCTTTCCCCGGTATTTTTTATCCCGCCAGGGTTTGTGCTTGCCGTTGAAATGAATAATTACGGTGTTTTTGCGAACCCAGTCAAGGCTGATGCGGTCTTTGCCGAATAATTTTAAGGAATAATAATAGTATGTTTTTTCGTCAAGATTATAAATCCGTTCATCGATGGTCAGCATTTTGTCCTCAAAAAGAACATTGATAACATCTTGGTCAGCAAGCACAAGCTTCTTTTGATTCTCAGCAATGAAATCAAATATTTTTTTTGAAGTAACGGTCTGCCTCCATTTGTCAAGGTCAATGAGCATGACGCCCGCATTGACATAGCAGCTTGTTTTTTTCAGCTTCAGCCGGGTAATGTTTATTTTTCGGTGAATGCCGTAGACATGAGTTCCTCCCGCAAGAATTTTGCCGCCGAGGTCAAGATTATAAAACTCATCAAGGCTTTTATTTATTACCGTGTCGGGGTCGATATAAAGAATGCGGTGAACCTCACGGGGCAGAATTTCGCCGATGAGCAGGCGGTAGTAGGTTTCCTTGCTTGTTCTTGAAAGCTTCGGCGCACCCTCAAAGAAACCGTCGCCGACTGTAATTGCGTGAACCTGAGCTCGAACGCCTGAAAGCGCATTTTCAATCCGTGAAAAATCGCTTTCACTAAGCGAGGAATGAGCAACATATATATCAAAACTGCCGTCACGGTTCGTTTCGGCAAGCGAGCGAAGCATAACGCAGAGCGGATAAACATAATTTGAATCTAATGTGACTAATATGTTCATAATGATACCCTCTGAAATTCAGACTGTTCCTCACATTTATATAATATAATTCTTATAAATTATAGCAACATCAACTTTCAAAGTCAACAAACATTACAATATTGTAAGAATCTTGAACACTTCCTGAGCAAATTATTACGATATTGTAAACTTTGGAAAAAACACTTGATTTTTACTTTGCAAGAGGCTAAAATATGCATTAGCACTCGGGAGACAAGAGTGCTAATCAAATTGTTAATAATTATTTGGAGGTAATAGAAATGAAAATCAAACCGCTTGCAGACAGAGTAGTTGTTAAGCTTGTCGAGGTTGAAGAAACCACAAGCAGCGGAATCATCCTTGCAGCTTCCGCTCAGGAAAAACCGCAGATTGCCGAAGTTGTTGCAGTAGGTCCCGGCGGACTTGTTGACGGCAAAGAGGTCGAGATGTATGTTAAGGTCGGCGACAAGGTAATCACAGGCAAATATTCAGGCACGGAAGTCAAGCTCAACAAGGAAGAGTACACAATCGTCCGTCAGAGCGACATTCTTGCAATTGTTGAATAATCAGGGAGGAATTTATCATGGCAAAACAGATCATTTACGGAGAAGAAGCCCGCAAGGCTCTTCAGGCAGGCGTTGACAAGCTTGCAAATACAGTTAAAATCACACTCGGCCCCAAGGGCAGAAATGTTGTTCTTGACAAAAAGTACGGCGCACCCCTCATCACCAACGACGGCGTAACAATCGCCAAGGAAATCGAGCTTGAGGATCCGTTTGAGAACATGGGCGCTCAGCTTGTTAAAGAAGTTTCAACAAAGACCAATGATGTTGCAGGCGACGGCACAACAACCGCAACTCTGCTTGCTCAGGCTCTTATCAGAGAGGGCATGAAGAATGTTACCGCAGGCGCAAATCCGATGGTAGTTAAAAAGGGCATGGCAAAGGCTGTTGACGCTGCCGTTGAAGCAGTAAAGAACAATTCAAAGCCCGTTTCAAGCTCCGAGGATATTGCAAGAATCGCAACGATTTCATCGGCTGACGAAGAAGTCGGCAAGTTCATTGCCGACGCAATGGAGAAGGTTACCTCAGACGGCGTTATCACCGTTGAAGAATCAAAGATTGCCGTTACAGAATCAGAGGTTGTTGAAGGAATGCAGTTCGACAGAGGCTACATTTCACCTTACATGGTAACAGATACAGATAAGATGGAAGCTGTTATCGACGACGCTCTCATCCTTATCACAGACAAGAAGATTTCCAACATTCAGGATCTCCTTCCTCTGCTTGAGCAGGTTATGCACGCAGGCGGCAAGCTTATAATCATTGCCGAGGATGTTGAGGGCGAGGCTCTTTCAACAATTCTTGTCAATAAGCTTCGTGGCGTATTCACATGCGTTTGCGTTAAGGCTCCCGGCTTCGGCGACAGAAGAAAGGAAATGCTTGAGGATATCGCTATTCTCACCGGCGGTGAGGTTATCACTTCGGATCTCGGCCTTGAGCTTAAAGATACTCAGCTTTCACAGCTCGGCAGAGCCCGTCAGGTTAAGGTTACAAAAGAAAACACCATCATCGTTGACGGCTCAGGCGACAAGGACGCTATCAAGTCCAGAGTCGGTCAGATCAAGCTTCAGATAGAAAACACCACCTCTGATTTCGACAGAGAGAAGCTTCAGGAGAGACTTGCAAAGCTCTCGGGCGGCGTTGCAGTTATTAAGGTAGGCGCAGCAACCGAAACCGAGATGAAAGAGAAGAAGCTCCGCATTGAGGACGCTCTTGCAGCAACCAAGGCCGCTGTTGAAGAAGGCTGCGTTGCAGGCGGCGGCGTTGCTCTGCTCAATGCAGTCGGCAGCGTAAAGGCTCTGCTTGAATCCGCAGAGGATGCCGACGAAAAGACAGGCATCAAGATTGTTCTCAAGGCTCTTGAAGAGCCCGTTCGTCAGATTGCCGCAAACGCAGGTCTTGAAGGCTCAATCATCATCAACGCAATTCAGGAGAGCGGCAAGGTAGGCTACGGCTATGACTTTGCTAAGGATGTTTACTGCGATATGGCTGCCGCAGGTATCCTTGACCCCACAAAGGTAACCCGTTCCGCACTTCAGAATGCGGCTTCGGTAGCTTCAATGGTTCTCACGACCGAAAGCCTTGTTACCGATAAGCCCGATCCCGCAGCAGACGCCGCAAATGCTGCTGCAATGGCAGCTGCCCAGGGCGGCGGAATGTATTAATAATTCCGAACCCAAGAGGTAAATTATACCGTTCCGAGATTATCCTTCGGCGGCTTTTCACCGCTGCCGAAAGGATTCCTTGGGACGGTTTTAATATTTTGTTCACCAAAACTTAATAAATAGTTGTGTATATTGGTTTGACATTTACGGAAAAGTGTGCTAAAATGCAAATATCAAATAAAATTTGATAAAAAACAGGAGGACAAAAAGATGAAAAAAATCAAATCAATGCTTGCCGTTCTTCTTGCAATGCTCATGATTTTCAGCTGTGCAGCTGTATCGTATGCAACGGACGACGGCAACGGAAGCGCTGCAACGGCAGCTAAGCTCGGCACAGACAATGCAGGAGTTAAAGGCACTATCGAAGCAGCAGACGACAAGGACTATTATTATATCGTTCCCGATGAGGGCGGTCTTGCAACAGTAACTCTGGAGCACGCAGCCATCGCAGAAGCTGCCGCAGGCTCGTCTTATTTTAAAGTCGAGATTTTTGACAGCGAGGAAGCTCTTATTGCAGAGTTCGTTTCCGAGGGCAACCAGGCAAAGGCGGCTTCTCCCAAATTTGCGGTTGTTAAGGGCGAGAAGTATTATGTCTGCGTTCAAAAGGGCGATATTCTGAGCGCAACTCTTGAATACACCGTTTCCGCTTCCATCAACAACAGCGCTCTTGTTGAGAGCGAGCCCAACGATGAAACCGGAAAGGCTACAACCGTTAAGCTTTCAGAGGCAAACAACGCTCAGAAAACATACAGATATTACGGCAACATTTCTTCGGAAAACGATGTTGATATCTACAGATTCACTCTTTCGGCTCCCGGTCTCGTATATGTATATATCTACAACAGCGAGAATTCAGACAAGGGAAGCTTCAAGGCAACTCTCGGCTATTCATCCGAGGCCGCAGGCGGTGCAAGCGTTCTTAAAGAAGATCTCGGCACCGTTGAGGTCAAGAAGGCTGACTCATATAACGCTATTTCCGATGTCGGACTTGGCAGCGGAGAGTATTTTGTTAAGGTAACCGGTATCGGCGGCAGCAAGGGCGGCTACAGCATTATTGTTATCAATGTTCCCGTTTCCGACGCAGAAACCGAGCCTAACAATACTCCCGAAACAGCTGATTTTGCCCCGATTAATGCCATTGAGGCAACAAAGCTCCAGGTTGTCCGTGCTTGCCTTAACACGGCAGACGATGTTGACTATTTCAAAATTACCGTTCCTTCAGGAACAAACGGCTATAACATCAAGGTTACTGCAAGCGCAGGCGCTTCAAAGACCGCAGGAAGCTGGAAGGTAACAGTTCTCAGCTCCGCAGGCAAAGAAATCGTTGCCGAGACAACCGCAACCGACAAGGCCGCCGCAACTCTTTCAACCGATGCAGGTCTTGCCGCAGGCACATATTATATTAAGGTTATAAGAGGAACCGATTACAATCCCGGCGTTTATACCGTTTCAGTTCAGGTTAAAGAAAAGAAAGCTGACGACAATAATAAGAATAAGAGCTGGATTGATAAGATTAAAGACCTTGACTGGAAAGGCTTCATGGATAACTTCACCAGCTGGATTAACGAGATTAATCTTCTTGGCTTGATCGGAGAATTAACAAAGAACCTGCCCGATGTATTTAAGATTATAAGCGAAGTAGTTGCTAAAGTCATTGTCGCTCTGGGCTGATAATTTAAAAATTAAACAAACAGACAGACCGCTTCATTGAGGCGGTCTGCTTTTTAAGAAATACAATTTTCCGGGAGGAAGCAATAATGCCTTTTGAAAAAGATTTTGAGCCTGTTCTCCGCTTTGCGGTTGTCAGCGATATACATTATAAAGACGAGGACACCGTTGAGCGTTCAAGAATGAAAGCGGCGGTTGAAACGGCTTATTCGCTGAGCAAGGGCGAGGATTATCCGAAGCTTGACGCTTTCTGCGTTGTCGGCGATTTTGCGAACAGCGGCACAGAAACTCAGATGCGTGCCTTTAAGCAGACTCTTGACGATACTGTAAAAAGTGAAACCAAGGTTATTGTTTCGCTTGCAAGCCATGAGTTCAGCTCCGACGGAGAGGAGAATGCGCTGAAGCGGTTCGACGAAATTTTCAGAATGCCTGCCGATGTTCATAAGGTGATAAACGGTTATCATTTCATCAGCCTCAGCAGCACAAAGGGCTGTCATTTTGACGATGCAAAAAAGGAATGGGCGGCGGAAGAACTGAAAAAAGCCGCAAATGACGACCCGAAAAAGCCGATTTTCTTCTTTCAGCATCCGCATATCAGCGGAACGGTTTACGGCAGCGCAAATTGGGGCGAGGATGAGCTGACGCCGATTTTAATGAATTATCCTCAGATTATCGATTTTTCAGGTCACTCCCATGCTCCGATAAACGATCCCCGTTCAATTCATCAGCAGCATTTCACATGCCTCGGCACGGGAACTCTGAGTTATTTTGAGCTTGACGAGTTCGACAAGGTTTACGGAACAAT
>JBJEQD010000044.1:0-10672 GCA_051881575.1 Acutalibacteraceae bacterium
AACATATCTGCTCAAAGAATTCGGCAAAGAATACTATGACGATGTTGCCTATTTCAATTTTGAAGAAAATGAGGCACTCGGCAAAGTGTTTGAAAATGATTTTGATGTCAAGAGAATACTTTTCGACCTCGGATTATATCTCGGCAGAACAATTAAACCTCATACAACGCTTATTATTTTTGATGAAATACAGGTGTGTTCAAGAGCAATAACATCATTAAAATATTTCTGTGAAAATGCGCCCGGATTTCACATTGCTTGTGCAGGTTCTTTGCTTGGAATTGCATTGAATAAGCCTTCATCTTTTCCCGTAGGTAAGGTTGATTTTCTTAACCTTTATCCTATGAGTTTTTCGGAATTTGTAAGAGCAAACGGAGAAGATGTTCTTGCAGACTATATTGAGGCATACAACGGAGATACCGTTGTTTCTGAACTTGTCGGCTCAAAACTTTCAATGCTTCTGAAACAGTATTATGTTACAGGCGGTATGCCGGAAGCGGTGTTGACTTGGGTTAATACTCACGATATAGAAAAGGTTGAGGTTGTTCAGCAAAGAATAATTGACAGCTATGAACTTGATTTTGCAAAACACGCACCGATAAAGGATTTTCCAAAACTGACTGCGATATGGCATTCAATTCCCGAACAACTTGCAAGGGACAATAATAAGTTTATTTTTGGTCGTGTCAAAAAAGGATGGAGATCAAAAGACCTTGAAGATGCGTTGGAATGGCTGATTGATGCAGGTTTGGCATACAAGGTATGCAGAGTTGAGAAGCCTTTCATGCCGATGTCATCTTACGCTGAGCCTACGGTATTTAAGCTGTATATGGCTGATATAGGAATTTTGAGAAAACTTTCAAAACTTCCGTATGAGGTTATTCTTGAGTCTTCACCCACCTATGTTGAATTTAAAGGCGCTATGACTGAAAACTATGTTTTATGCGAACTCATCAAATCGGCAGATAAAGAACCGTACTATTGGAGCTCAAGCAATTCGGCAGAGGTTGATTTCGTGATCCAATGCGGAAAAGAAATTGTACCGATTGAGGTTAAATCCGAGAAGAATGTAAAAGCCAGATCTTTGACGGAATACAGAAAGAAATATAAGCCTGAGGTGTCGGTTAAAACATCTATGCGAATAGAAACAACAGGCAAAGAAGTATTGAATATTCCGCTTTACCTCATCTCGTCAATCAAACAAACAGTTTCAAACAAAACAAAATAACATTTAATCACCGCTTCAATCCGGAGCGGTGATTTCTATTGAGAGGTTAAAATGAATCCGAAAATAAAAAAATTAAAAGAAGAAAGAGCTAAAAACAAAGAGAAAATCGATAAATTCACTCAGCGAAACAAGGTGATTGATGCTGAAATCGAAAGGCTTGAAAATGATGAAATCATCGGCATTGTCAGAGCAATCAATATCGACTTAAGCGAATTACCCGAACTCTTAATGAGAATAAAAGAAAGGGGTGTTGCTAGTGAAGAAAACTAAACTCAAATCAATCTTCAACATACTTGCCGTTATGCTTGTCATAGCGGCATTTTCTATACCCGCTTTTGCCGACAGCTATTATGCTTCCGATGAGAGCGGAAACACATCCGTTCCTTCTTCAATCGACAGTATTACCGTTTCAAAAGTTGATGTTGATATTCCGAAAACAGGAGACGCATCCAAACTTACACCAAACGGAAATATGACGCTCATTGACGACCTTTTGCAAATGGGCGGGTATATCACATCAAGCGAAGAAAATGAAGAAATAAAGAGCAAGCAATTTTTAACAGTCACAAGCAAAAACGGAAATACATTTTACATTGTAATAGACCGTGACGGCGATAAAGAGAATGTATATTTTCTCAACAAGGTTGATGAAGCTGACCTTATGGCTCTTATTAACGACGGTGAGATTGAAGAAATCACCTGTTCCTGCAAGGAAAAATGTAAAGACGGTAAGGTCAATACGGAATGTGAACTCTGCAAAGTCAATCTTGCTGAATGTGCCGCAACCGAACCTGAAACCGAGCAGACTACGGAAGATACAACAGGCGGCGAAGAAAAGTCCGAAGAAGAATCAAACAGTAAAGGCGGTATTGTTCTTTTTCTTGTAGCTGCTCTTGCCGGCAGTGGCTTTGCACTCTATTACTTCAAGTTCAGAAAAGGCGGTAAATCTGCTGCTCCCGTTCCGGAACAAGACGCCGATGATGGTTATGAAGAAGAATACGAAGTTGAAGATAATACCGATGACAATGAAACGGAGGCTTGAAATCATTGAAACAACTGATTATTACCGAAAAGCCCTCCGTTGCGATTAACATTGCAAACGCACTTGGCGTAAAAAGCAGAAAAGATGGCTATATCGAGAATGACAAATACATTATTTCCTGGTGTTACGGTCATCTTGATACTCTCGCAAATGCTGACAGTTATGACGGCAGATATGCAATATGGAGAAAGGAAGATTTACCTATTTTCCCTGCCCCGTGGAGATTAAAGATTGCCGATAAAATCAAATATGACCATTTCAAAATTCTTAAATCTCTTATGTATCGCAGAGATGTAACTGAAATAGTAAATGCTTGCGATGCAGGCCGTGAAGGCGAACTGATATTCCGAAACGCATTAAAACTTGCAGAGTGCAGAAAGCCCGTAAAAAGGCTTTGGATATCTTCTATGGAAGATGAAGCCATTATTGAAGGCTTCAAGAATCTCAAGCCATCAAGGTATTACGATAACCTGTATGAAGCTGCCGATTGCAGAGCAAAGGCAGACTGGCTTGTGGGCATTAATCTTACAAGATTCTTTTCGGTTATATACCATCGAACCCTTAATGTCGGCAGAGTGGTAACTCCTACTCTCTCCCTCATCGTTTCCCGACAAGCAGAGATTGATGCTTTCGAGCCGACGCCGTATTACAACATTCAACTTGAAAGCGGTGATTTTAGGGCAAAAACAGATAAAATCGAAAGTAAAGAAGAAGCCGAGAAAATCCTTGAAGATTGTAAAAAGTGTGATTTTGCAACCTGCTACAAGCTCACTTGCCAAGCAAAAGAAGAAAAAGCTCCATTGCTTTATGACCTGACTTCACTTCAGAGAGAGGCAAACAAAAAACTCGGTTATACTGCACAGCAGACATTGAACCTTGTTCAGTCGCTTTACGAAAAGAAACTTTGTACTTATCCCCGAACCGATTCCCGATTTCTTACAAGTGATATGGAAAAATCCGTTCCCGAACTTATTGAAGCTTCCGCAAGGCTGATAAACAGAACAATTGATAAATATGATGAATTTAAGGTAATAGACAACGATAAAGTTACCGACCATCACGCCATTGTTCCCACAAAGAATGTTGCAAATCTTGATCTTGCCACACTTAATGCAGGCGAAATAAACATACTCATGTTGATTGCAACAAGGCTTTTGTGTGCTGTTTCCGAACCGTTCTGCTATTTCCTTGAAAAAGCGTTCATCCGTTGCGGTGACACAGAGTTCACCTTTTCTTATCGTCACATTGAGGATTACGGTTGGAAGAACTTCATCTGTGATGAAGAAAGCCCTGAAAATGAACCCGAAATTGAGTTTAACATTGAAGAAGGCGATGTATTTGAAGTCAGCAAATATGAATTGAAAGAAAGCTTCACCAAATCGAAGCCGAACTATACCGAAGATACTCTGCTTTCAGCCATGGAAAATGCAGAAGCCAAAGAAGCTCCCGAAAATGCAGAAAGGAAAGGTCTCGGAACTCCCGCAACAAGAGCAGCAATGATAGAAAAGCTTATAGCAATGGGCTTTGTCAGGCGAAAGAACAGCCAAAAGACGGTATCTCTTGTTCCTACTTTTACCGGGAAATCACTTGTCACGGTTCTTCCCGAACAAATACAGTCACCGCTTCTGACTGCCGAATGGGAACACAAGCTCAAGCTAATCGAAGAAGGCGAAATGAAACCCGAAGATTTCATGCAGGAAATCAGCGAAATGATTATCGAAATCATTGACGAATATGTTCCTGTTCACGATAGCGATGTTTTATTCCCCTCCGGCAGAGAAATTGTCGGAAAATGTTCCCGTTGCGGCGGCAATGTAACTGAAAGTAAAACCGGTTTCCATTGTGAAAAGAACGGATGCAAGTTTGCTTTCTGGAAGGACAACACATTCTTGCAAACACAGGATATTTCAATCACCAAGGAAATGGCTGTGGATTTACTTGCAAAAGGTTATACGGAAATAAAAAGTCCTGCTGCAAACAAGACTGTTACTCTCTCTTTCACCGATAACGGCGAGAAAGTCCGATACAGAGTAAAAAACGGATAACCGGGTTCGGTGAATATCACGAAGTAACCATTAAAGAAAAAGAGGAATATTGTGGCTGACAGTACAAAAGGCACTTTTAAAAGCGATAAAGAAAAGCTAAGCGAAATAACCGACAGTATTGAAAAAGGTATTAAAGAGCTTTTTGCTTCGGATAAATACAAACAGTATTTGCAGACAATGAGCCGTTTTCACAGATACAGCGTTAACAACCAAATGCTTATCTTTATGCAAAAACCTGACGCTTCGCTGGTTGCTGGCTTCAACAAATGGAAGGTTTCATTCGGAAGGAATGTCAGGCGTGGTGAAAAAGGCATAAAGATTATCGCCCCCGCACCGTATAAGAAGAAAATCGAAAAAGAAAAACTCGACCCTGATACAAAACTGCCTCTGCTTGATGAAAACGGGCAGCCGATAAAAGAAGAAAAAGAAGTCAATGTTTCAACTTTCAAGGTTGTTTCTGTTTTTGATGTTTCTCAGACAGAGGGTAAACCTTTACCGGAGATTTCTTCAGATTTATCCGGAAGTGTTGAACACTATGACACTTTTATGGAAGCAATTAAAAGAAGTTCACCCGTGCCCATTGATTTTAAGCCAATAAAAAGCGGTGCAGACGGCTATTTCAGTTATGACAAACAGAGTATCACTCTGCGTGAAGGGATGAGCGAAACTCAAACGGTCTGTACCACTATTCACGAGGTTGCACACTCAAAGCTGCATAACTATTCAAGAAAAGCTCACGAAACCGATGTTCAAACAAAAGACCGACGCACCGAGGAGATCGAAGCAGAAAGCATAGCCTATGCTGTTTGTGCTTATTTCGGTATTGAAACAAGTGAAAACTCATTTGGATATCTTGCTTCTTGGTCAAGTGATAAAGAACTTAAAGAGCTGAAATCTAGTCTTGAAACTATAAACAAAACTTCATCGGAACTTATAACCGCAATAAACCGTAATTTCAAAGAGATTTGTAAAGAACGAGGAATTGACATTTCCGCAAAACATAGTCTTGTATCGCAAGAGGCTGCCGAAATGCCCGGTATTGAAGCGAATTTCACTTCAGAACCTCCCGACCCGACAATCACGGTTCAGATGATGGAGAACTACGGTTACACCGATAGTGGAATGCTCCCACTATCCAAAGACCGTGCATTGGAGCTTTTTGAAAGAGGTGTTACGGTTTACTGTCTGCATAGCGATAACACCGAAGCAATGGTTATTGATGAAACAGATTTAACCAATCATTACGGTATATTCGGCATAACCCGTGAGGACTGGGGTTCAATAAAGGCTGATACTCCAACCGGAGATGTTGAGAAACGCTTTATGGATAATCCGAACGATGCCGTTCTTATATATCAAATTCCACATGACGACCCGAACAATCTGATGTTTGCAAGATATGACAGTCTTTCAGAGCCTCCGAAAAGAGATAATTACGAAGCTGTATATACCGCACCCATCGAAGCAAAAGAGTCAAAAACGGCAACACTTGAAGATATTTATCAGCGATTCAATGTAGACAGACCTCTCGATTTCACGGGTCACAGTTTATCCGTAAGTGACATCCTTGCCATAAAGCATAACGGCGATGTATCATATCATTACTGCAACAGCGTTGGTTTCAAAGAGCTTCCCGATTTTCAAAAAAGTAACTATCTCAAAAGCGCAGAAATATCAACCGAAGATGATTACGGAATGATTGACGGAATAATCAACAACGGTAAAAAAGAAACTGCGGATAATGGACTTGATGCACAGGTCAATGCCGGCAAGAGCGTTTTGCTCAAAGACCAAGCTAAAGCCATTGAAGATGAAAGCCAAGGGCGAAAATCGATAGCCGAAAGACTCAGGCAGAAACCACCTGAACAGAAAAAAGCAAGGACAGCACCCAAAAATAACGCTGAAAGGAGTATGTGAAATGGACCCGATTTCTTATGATGAGCAGCAGCTCATCGCAATTCACAACGCAGGCTCACGGACAAAAACACTTTTGAATCTTAAAGAAATGAGAGAATTCATTTCTGATGAAGAAACAGACCTCAAATCAATTACCGATTCGGCAATCAGACATCTTGAAGAAATGACCGATGAGGAATATGAGCAGATTGATTTGATACCCGATTTCAGTAATTAAGACAAAGGAGACCAACAGTATGAAAAATATCGTCAAAAAAGCAATCGCCATTATATTAAGCATTGTCACCGTCTTTACGTTTTTTGCAACAACAGCATTTGCAGGAGAAGAAGTCGATTTCCGTATGCTGAACCGTTATATGACCCTATATTACGGGAACTCCGCTGAACTTATCGTTTGCACCAATTCGGATGATGTTTATTTCACTTCATCAGATGAACGGGTTGCTGCCGTTGATGAAAACGGTGTTGTAACCTCAAAAGGCATCGGCGAATGTGTCATAACCGCAGGCGTTAACGGGACCGATATTAAAGAAGAATGTACGGTAAGAGTTGAGCTTTTATGGTGGGAAGTCTTCGGAAACATAATCTATTTTGTCAAAAACCTTTTGGGCGTATAAGGCAATAAATCAAGCCGTCGGCAGAAATGTCGGCGGTTTTGATATTTTGAATTATCGTGGTTTGCACCGTTATTATTGTTAATGATTTCACTTTATAATTTTATAATAAGTTTGATTATTCCGGTATTAAAAACAAGGTGTAGGAACCTTATGTTCTACACCTTGTAAATGCTGTTTAATTAGAGATTTTCATCGTCCGAGATAAACTGAATGAGATTTTTATGAATCACACCGTCACGCTTTTGTAAGAGTGTATCAATAGTTAAAAGATATTTGGGATAGTTGTCGCGAATCATTGTGAACGGCTTATATTCGCGCTCCTCTGTATCTTCACTCATAACTGTCATTGCAACCTGAATATATCGGTATTCATCGTCAATGCGTGTGATGAAATCACATTCCAATTTACCGATTCTTCCTACGCTGATTTTATAATTCTTTGCGGAAAGATATGTGTAAACAATGTTTTCAAGCACCGGGCCGTAATTGATTCTGGTATCAACATTACGAGAAAAATAGATACCGAGGTCGGCAAGATAGTATTTCTGTTCGCCCCGAAGCGATTTTTTTGATTTCACATCAAAGCGTGGACATTGATAAATGATTTTAGCGTTTTCAAGTATTTTAAGATAATTATTCAGTGTTTCGGTGCGGATTTTGATATGCTCCTGTTTATCAAAGTATTCTGCAATACTTGAAAGGCTGACCGTAGCACCGAAGTTATTGATGATGTAAGTCATAACCTTATCAAATACAGCACGGTTACGAATTTTCTTATGCTTTATAACATCCTTTTCAAGTATCTGCTTTATAACATCGGCAATATAGGTATCCTTGTCGGCAGGGTTATCAAATTCAAGTGTTTTCGGAAAACCGCCGAAACGGAGATATTCATTAAATTCTTCCGTTTTGTTGTCATTAATACCCTTGCCGAAAAACGCTTTCATTTCTAAATACTCACGAAAGTTAAGGGTAAACATTTCAACTTCAATATATCGGCCTGTAAGTTTGGTGGAAAGCTCACCGCTTAACAGATAAGAGTTTGAGCCTGTAATGAAGATAGAGAAGTTTCCGTCCTCTCTGAAACCGTTGACAACTTCTTCAAAACCATCGACATTTTGAACCTCATCAATAAACAGATATTTGAAATCATCATCTGTGATTTGTTTCTCAATAGCTTCTTCTAAAGCATCGGGGGTTTTGATTTTTCTGTAACCTCGCTTGTCAAGATTAAGATAAATAATATCTTTATCAGCCACACCTGTTTTTTTCAGATCTTCCATAACTGAAAGCAGAAAGAACGATTTTCCGCAACGGCGGATGCCTGTAATAACCTTGATTAGGTCACTGTGGTAAAATCCGCGAATTTTGTCAAGGTAATACTGTCTTGGGTAAACTTTTTGATTCATCGTCAGCACTCCTTTTCTAAAGACAGTGTTATCATAGCATAATGTTTAGTTAATGTCAAGTTAAGAGGGTGTAAATTGATTGTTTTTATATTTTACCCTCGTTAAACGGCAAATATACGCTTGGATTCTTTGTTTCATTTTCAAAGAAGCGTCTGACCGAGCTCGTATAATTATGTTTCAAAGCTTTTTTATTATAAGATGTATATTTGGCTTATTTGACACCATAATATTATTGACAATATCACGATACCGTGATATACTATGAGTGAAAGGAGAGACTACCCGATGCCTGTATTATCAAGATTTTACGGAATTGTAATCCGTATGTATTTTCAGCAGTCAGAGCATAATCCGCCGCATTTCCACGCAATTTACGGTGAACACATGGCTCCGATATGTATCAACGACGATACTATTTTAGAATGAGAGCTTCCCAAGAATGCCCTTGAAATGGTTCTCGAATGGAGCGCTATGCACGAGGATGAGCTTTTGAAGATATTGGAAACTCAGGAGTTTATTACTCTTTCTCCGCTTGAGTAAGGAGGTTTTTGAATGTTTCATAAGGTTAAAAATGTAAATGCTCTGCCTGATTACAAGCTCAGCGTACAGTTCTGCGAGGGTGTAACAAAGATTTATGATGTTGCTCCGCTTTTTGAAAAGTACAGCTTCTTTTTACCCCTCAAAGATTCGCCCGAGCTTTTTAGTTCTGTGATCGTTGACCAAGGCGGTTACGGCATTATATGGAACGATGATATTGACATATCTTGTGACGAGCTTTGGGCAAACGGTGAAGAAATTGATACACCCTTTGACGGACTTATGGCTTTCAGTGATGCCACATTTCTTTGGAATCTGAACGAAAGCACACTTCGCAAGGCTATTGCTTACGGCAAACTCGTAAACGGTGTTGATGTTTGTAAGTTCGGCAAACAGTGGATAGTTTCAATGGAAGCTATGAAGCGAGAGTATGGAGAACCTGTAAGAACATAAATATAATATCAAAACAAAAAGCCCCGTTGGAAAAGCAGAAAATCTGCAATCCTAACGGGGCAATTTATGCATTGAATCGGTACATTAGGCATACAAGAAAGATTACAACAAAGTGGCACATCCATGATTTGTGCCGTTGTTTGTATAAAGAGAATACCGTATCTAAGCATAGATCAATTCTACAGTTTTTAATCTCTATTTTTAAACAAAACTCGTTGACATATAATATAACATCGGATATAATATTGAACAGAAACAATGTTATATTCAAGAGGTGGCATTATGCAGGCATTTATCAAACGAATCAGAACATATTTGAATATGAGCCAGACCGAGTTTGCCGGTCAGCTTAATGTTACCTTTCAAACAGTAAACCGTTGGGAGAATGGTCGTGCCACGCCGAACAAATTGGCACAATCTATGATATACGAACTTTGCAAAAATAAGTCTGTCCCCGTTTATGAAATGACCTTGAAAAAGATTGAGGATACCGCAAAATTAATTAAGTTAGATGTAAACCGAATGCTCCTCTATCATGGCTCAAAATCAGGCATTGAAGGTGTCATTGAGCCTAAAAGCCGTAAGCAGTGCGACTTCGGCAAGGGTTTTTATATGGGTACTGACCCAAGTCAGGCTCTCACTTTGATTTGCGACTACGAAAAATCCAAGTTTTATATTGTTTCCGTTGATATGAATGAGCTAACACATATTGAAGTCCCTGCCAATGTTGATTGGGCAATGCTTGTGGCATACCACAGAGGCAAAATGGAGAAAATAATTAATACACCCTTTTACAACAAATATCGTGATATGACCGCAAACAAGGATTTAATCATCGGCAATATCGCAAACGATCGAATGTTTTTTGTAATTGACAATTTTTTTGTCGGCAATGTTACCGATGCCGCACTAATCAATAGTCTCTCTGCTTTACAGCTTGGCAAACAGTATGTGGCAGTTTCGCAAAAAGGCTGTGATGCAGTTCGCATTGAAGCAGAAGTTGAGCTTTCGTATCTTGAAAGATTGTTTATCAAAGAGGTTGCCGAAGAGAATCGTTCAAGAGGGATTTCTCTTGCAAACGATATTTGCAAGAATTATCGCCGTGATGGTATGTATTTTGACGAAATACTCGACGAAGCGAAAATCGGAGGTAAATAATGAACGAGCTTCAATTAAAGCTTTGTGATATTCAAGGCAGACTCTTTGAATTATCTGCCGAAAAGAAATATAACAGCGCCGCTTTTATCAAGGCGTTTATGATGTCCGATACCGCAAAGGAACTTGATTCAAAGTATAACCGTATGCAGTGGGCGGGCGAAGAATATCTCCTTGAAGAAGTAGTAAATGCGGCTGCTGATGCACTTACCACAGACGGAGAAATTTATTCTGCCGATGTTCTGTATTGGATTGGTTATATCTATCGC
>JBJEQD010000045.1:0-10256 GCA_051881575.1 Acutalibacteraceae bacterium
ATCGTAAATTGAACTAATATTTTTTCACTTTTTCTTAAGTTAATGACATTGCTCACGAGGGAGGCGAATCGCTGCCCGTAGGGCTGAGGATTGATTTATTTTTGTTTAACGATTTTGATGTTAAACGGCGGGAGCAAGCCCCCCGCCCTACCCGTTAAGGTAACATTTTGCGGAGCAATTACAATCGGTCATAGGCGGAGCCTATCCTTAATTTGCGAAGCAAACTTCATTTTTGCGACAGCAAAAACTTCATGTGCCGCAGGCACACTTCATTCTTCATTTCAAAAATCGGTCATAGGCGGAGCCTATCCTAACTTCTTACCTATTCACTATTACATCTTACCTGAAATTCACCCTGCCTGCCTTGCTCTTTTGGCAGGTGTTTTTTTGACGGCGATATCGGGCTTCGGCGGCTCAAAGGGTGCGCCTGCGGCACGGATATATGCCAAAAGCCCCCATGAACACAGCATACTCGAACCGCCCCTGCTGACAAAGGGCAGGGTTACGCCCGTGAGCGGCAGGAGATCGGTTATGCCGAAAACATTCAGCGATAGCTGGAAAAGCATCATGCCCGCCGCCGCAACCGCCGCAATGGCGTAAAAGGTTGATGCCGCCGACTTTGCCGATTTTATTGCAAAAAACGCAATTCCCGCAAAGCTCAGAAGCACGGCAATGCCGATAATAAGACCCATTTCCTCGCAGATTAAGCCGAAAACAAGGTCGGTCGATGCCGCATAAACATCTCTGAGGTGACCCTCGCCGATGCCGAGGCCGAAAAGTCCTCCGCTCGCCGAATAAATCAGCACTCTCGTCTGCTGATAGCCCGTGGTGTCCATATAATCCCAGACATGTCGGTAAGCGGCGAAACGGTTTGCAACATAGGGCTTGAAATAAATAATCAGCATCGCTCCCATGAGGGCGGCGGCGCAGATAAGCAGAATCGTTCTGACATTGCCCGAGCGCATGAATGCGATAAGGGCGAAGGTGAAGAAGAAAATCAGCGCAGTTCCGAAATCTCTCATCAGGAAAAGTGCGCCGACGCACGCAAGCGAAAAAACTATATATTTTGTGAGGCTCGTTATCGACAGCAGCTTTTCAAGCGAAACCGCTCCGACAAGCACGAACGCAATCTTGACAAGCTCCGAGGGCTGAATTGAGAAAAAGCCGAGGTCAATCCAGTTGAGAGTGCCGTTGGTGGTTTTCGCAAGCAGAAGATTTGCGGCAAGCACGGCAACCGAGCCGATGGCGGCAGGATATCTGAGCATACATGCAAAGTTGACATCTTTAATCAAAATAAGCATTATCAGATAAACCGCAAGCCCGAGCCCAATGGCGATAAGCTGCTTTAGCGCATAAGATTCGCTGATGCTTGCACAGACGGTCAGCCCGATTCCCGAGAGAAAAAAAGCTATGACTTCAAGCTCAAAATAGTCGTTATCCGTAACAATATTGCCGATAAGAAGATAAATCCATTCGGCGGCAATATAGCCGAAGAAAATATAAATCATGTTAAGGCTCGGCTCCTCCTGGCGGAAAATCACGCAGGCGGCGCAGAGAAGCTGAAACGCAGTCATAAGAAAAAGAACCGTTATCTGCTTAAAATGCGGCTGTTTTTTTGAATCTGTCTTTGCCAACGGCTTCACCTCTTTTCGCATATCCGTTTGCCTTATTTTATCACATAAGTCCGAAGAATTCAAACAGTATTTGCCCGAAACGGCCTCATTTTACAAGCTGTTTACAAATTAAATCATGTTTATTAATCTCCTGATGATAAATTGTCTATTGTCTCAAACGCAATATCTCTTTAAAAAGTATTGCATATACTGTTTTTGAGAGGACGACTGTTTCCTTTTTCCTCCCTTTCAGCCGCTTTAAAAACAATAAAACAAAAAAAATATTGCAAGTGGGGAGAAAATAGTGTATAATGTTTTAAATATGATTATTATAATGGGTGTAGTGCCGACAAGGGAGAAGAACAGCAATGGAAATCTATTTTGACAACAGCGCAACCACGGCTCCGTGCCGTGAGGCGGTCAATGCCGTCTCAAAAGCGCTGACTCAGTGCTGGGGCAACCCCTCCTCCCTCCACTTTGTCGGCAATCAGGCAAAGGAAATGCTTGACCGTTCGAGAGAGGACATTGCAAAATGCCTTTCATGCAGCCCCGAGGAGATTTTCTTCACCTCAGGCGGAACCGAAAGCAATAACCTTGCCGTTATCGGAGCGGCGTACAAAATGCGCCGCATGGGCAAACGGATAGTTTCAACCTGCGTTGAGCATTCAAGCGTTGACGAAACGCTTGACAAGCTTGAAGCCGAGGGCTTTGAGGTTATCAAGCTCAAGGTTGATTCATTCGGCAGGATAAGCGAAAAAGACCTTTTCGCCGCAGTTAATTCAAACACGATTCTGATAACCATGATGCTTGTCAACAACGAGGTCGGAACAATAATGCCGATTGAAGCGGCAAAAAGAGCGGCTCTCATGGCTCGCTCGCCCGCTCTGATTCACTGCGACGCAGTTCAAGCGTTCGGCAAAATGCCGATTAAGCCCGCCGCAATGGGCGTTGACCTCATGACGATAAGCTCCCATAAGATTCACGGCCCGAAAGGCGCAGGCGCTCTTTATATCCGCAAGGGAATTAAAATAACTCCGAGAGCCATCGGCGGAGAGCAGGAGAAAAAAATCCGCCCGGGAACGGAAGCAATGCCCGCAATCGCAGGCTTCGCCGCCGCCGTCAGGGCGCTGCCGAATATTCAGAACGAGCTTGAACAGATGAAAATTCTCAGAGACTATATGGTTTCAAAGCTCTGCGAAATTCCCGATGTTGTTATCAATTCACCGCCCGACGCCCTGCCCTATGTTACCAATATTTCGGTTCTGGGCATAAAATCCGAGCCGATGCTCAACTTCCTTTCAGAAAGAGGCATCTGCGTTTCGAGCGGCTCTGCCTGCTCAAAGGGCAAGGCAAGCCATGTTCTCGCCCGAATGGGACTTGACCGCAAAAGGCTTGACAGCCCGCTGAGAATCAGCTTTTCAAGATTTACGACCGTTCAGCAGATTGACGCTCTTATTGCCGGAATCAAAGAGGGCAAAAAGGTTATCAGAGCGGTTAAATAAAAATTCGTTATTAAAAATATACGGAGAATGTTAATGAAAGATATTATTCTTATCAAAAACGGAGAACTCGCTCTCAAAGGTCTCAACAGAAGAACCTTTGAGGATATGCTGATAAAAAACATGCGCCGCAGGCTTGAACCCGTCGGCAAATTCAATTTCACCGTTGCTCAGTCAACGATTGTTGCCGAGCCCGAGGATGAGCAAACCGACCTTGACGAGGCGGTTGAGAGAATCGGCAGGGTTTTCGGAATTGCGGGCTTTTCAAGAGCGGCGGCTGTTGAAAAGGATATGGATGTTATTCTGAGAAGCGCCGAAGAATACCTGGCTCCCCAGCTTCTCACCGCACGCAGCTTTAAGGTTGAAGCAAAGCGTTCGGATAAAAAATTCCCTCTCAATTCTCCTCAGATATGCGCCAAAGCGGGCGAATATCTGCTCGAAAAATTTCCTCATCTCACCGTTGATGTTCACACTCCCGATCTGGTTGTCAACATCGAGGTCAGAGACGCCTATGCCTATATTCACGGCAAGCAGATAAAGGGCGCAGGCGGAATGCCGACAGGCAGCGCAGGCAGAGCGGCTCTGCTGATTTCAGGCGGAATCGACAGCCCCGTTGCAGGCTATATGATGGCAAAAAGAGGTCTTGAACTGATTGCGGTTCATTTCGCCTCCCCTCCGTACACAAGCGAAAGAGCCGAGCAAAAGGTTCACTCTCTCCTGAAACAGGTCAGCAAGTATTCGGGCAGAATCGGGCTTTGGGTTGTTCCGTTCACCGAAACCCAGGAGCTGATAAAAGATAACTGCCCCGAAGAAATATTCACGGTTATCATGCGCCGCATGATGATGAGAACCGCTCAGATAATCGCAAAGCGTGAAAATGCGGGTGCGCTGATAACGGGCGAAAGCGTAGGGCAGGTTGCAAGCCAGACGATGCCCGCAATCGCCTGCACCGACGCAGTCTGCGAAATGCCCGTTTTCCGCCCTCTTATCGGAATGGACAAGGACGAGGTTATTGCGATTTCAAGAAAAATAGATACATTCGATATTTCAATTCTCCCCTATGAGGACTGCTGCACGGTGTTCACACCCAAGCATCCGAGAACCCGCCCGACGATTGAATATGTTGAGGAATGTGAAAAGGCGCTTGAAACGGACAGGCTCTCAAGGGAATGTGCAGAGAATGCAAGATTTGTTGCGATAAACGCATATTAAACGCATACTATTGAAAAAGGAAGTGCCTTTATGGCAGTTTGTGAGATACTTTCCGTCGGAACGGAAATTCTTTTAGGCGATATTCTTAACACAAATTCAAGATTTCTTTCGGTTGAGCTTGCGAAGCTCGGCATTTCCGTGCTCAGGCACACAACCGTCGGCGATAATGCCGAAAGGCTTTCCGCCGCTCTGAGAACCGCCCTTGACCGCAGCGATATCGTTATCGCAACCGGCGGCCTCGGCCCTACGCAGGACGATATAACAAGAGATGTCTGCTGTTCGGTTATGGGCTTTGAGCTTGAATACAGCCCCGAAATCGGCGAGGGCATCAGAAAATACTTTGCCTCAAAATCAATTGAAATGCCTGAGAGCAATCTCCGTCAGGCATATGTTCCCGTCGGCGGAACGGTTTTTGAAAATCATCACGGCACTGCTCCCGGATTGGGGCTTAAAAAGAACGGAAAATGCGTTGTCATTCTCCCCGGCCCTCCCTACGAAATGGCACCGATGTATAAAGAAAGCGTTATTCCCTACCTTGCCGAATACTCCGAGGGCGCAATTGTCTCCCACACGGTCAGAACCATGGGTATTGGCGAGAGCGCAATGGCGGAGAAGGTTGCCGACCTCATTGACGGCTCAAATCCGACCGTTGCTCCCTACGCCAAAAAAGGAGAGGCTCTGCTCAGAGTTACCGCAAAGGCGGAAACCGAGAGCAAGGCAGAGAAGCTATGCCGACCCGTTATTGATGAAATTATTTCAAGGCTCGGCAATGTTGTTTACGGCATTGACAGCGAAAACATTGAACAGCGTGTTGTTGAACTGCTGAAAGAGAATAAAATGACAATCGCCACCGCCGAAAGCTGCACGGCGGGATATATTCCGAAAAGATTAACCGACATTCCCGGAGCAAGCGAGGTTTTCGGCTGCGGAATTATCAGCTATTCAAACGAAATTAAGCAGCAGCTTCTCGGAGTTAAAAAGGAAACTCTTGACCGCTTCGGCGCAGTCAGCGAGCAAACCGCAAGAGAAATGGCGGCGGGAGTCCGCCGTGTTTCGGGAGCGGATATCGGCATTTCCGTAACGGGAATCGCAGGTCCGGGAAGCGACGGAACGGACAAGCCCGTCGGGCTTTGCTACATTGCGCTTGACGCAGAGGATATGCAGACCTGCGAAAAGGTTGAAACAGGCAAAAATGACAGAGAATATAACCGCTATGTCAACGCCTCTCGGGCGCTGAATCTTGCGAGAGTATATATTGACCGGAAAGGAAAGCAGAAATGAAATCAAATAAAATATCAATGATACTTTGTCCGATTTTTGCGGCGCTTTCCGTGCTGTTCATCGTTTTATCGGTTATGAACTTCACAAAAGACAGCCCCGAAAATCCCCTGAAAGCTCAGGCGGCTGAGTATCTGCTGAGTGACGAGGCTCAGACGGACGCCCCTGCGGCGGCTCTTGAAAAAGTGATTTCAAACAACATGAAGGCTCAGGAAAGCTATCCCGAGGGAATCCTTGAAGAGCTCAAACAGCCCTATTCAATCAACAACGACCTTGTCGGCTGGCTTTCAATCCCCGGCACGGAGATGGACACCGCCGTTTTGCAGAGCGACGACAATTCCCATTACCTTGTTAAGGATTTCTACGGACGGACAACGACCGAAACAAGCTCAACGAATTACGGCAACATTTTCCTCGATTACCGCTGTCAGACCGACGAGCTTTCAAAAAACATGGTCATTCACGGCCACACAACAGGCAGAGCTTCGGGCATTCCCAAGCAGTCTTTCCGCTCTCTCTATGATTACAGAGACAAGCAGACCTTCATTGACAGCCCGATTATCAAATACAGCACTCTTTATAAAGAATATACATTTAAAATATGCGCCGTTTTTCTTTCAACGACTCAGAAATCCGACGATAACGGATATTTCTTCAATTACATTTATCCCGACATGGGTGAAAACAACATGGTGGGCTATATCGACCAGGTCAAGCAGAGAATGCTTTATGAAACGGGCGTTTCGCTTGAACCGACCGATAAGATAATCACCCTTTCCACCTGCATTTACGATTACGGCAAGAATGTCGACACAAGGCTTGCCATAGTCGGCAGACTTTTGCACGAGGGCGAGAGCGAAAGCATTGACGCTTCTCTTGTTAAGGATAATCCCGATTACCGCAGACCGCAGGTCTGGTATAACAGCCACGGCAAAACAAATCCATACATTAACGCCGAAAAATGGCAGCCCGCTGCCAACTGATTTTAAGCGGAGGATAGAAAAATGCCTGATAATCAAAACAACAACAAAAAGCCGTCGTCAATACCCGAAAAGCTTCAATCAATTGCAGACGACGAAGCATTGAAAGAAATAGATTTCGGAGATTTTCTCGAAGAAAATTCAAAAACCCCCGAGCTTTTCAAGGGTTTTCACGATGATATTGAGAAAACCGAAAAAAATCTTGCCGAGGAGCTTCAGAGCCTCTATGACGACATCATGGAGAGCGGCCCGAAAACCATCGTTCCCAAGCCGATTTCCGTTCTCTCGGCAGATGAAGCCGAGCCGAAAAAGGTTGCTCTCTCCGACCCGCAGGTTCCGGAAAAGAGCGAATCCGGCTCTCTCGATGACCTGTGGATGAATCCCGAGGACTACTTTGACGATGATATTCCCGTTGTATCTCTTGATGAGGACGGAGACTCCGAACCCGAATTTTCGGAAAACGGCGGAGAAATCCCCGACGAAGCGTTCTTTGCGCCCGAGTCGGCAACAAAGCCCGCCGAGGAGACAGACTCCGAAAAAGACAGCATTTTCAGCATGATAAATTCTCTCAAAGAGGAGACCGGCAGCGAAACGGGCTTCAGCGATATTCTTTCCGAGATAGAATCAAACAAAGGAATCGCTCCCGTTGCAGAGGAGCTTTCCTCTGCCGCAGAGCTTGTTGAAAGCTCACGGGGCGCCGCCGACGCTTTGGCGGAAGCTGAAAATGACGACGATGAAATCAGCTTCGGCGACGATTTCAACTGGGATGATTTTGAGATTGAGGATGAAGTTCCCGAACCCGAAGCACCCGAAGTTCCGGAAATCCCCGAAGCACCCGAAGTTCCCGAGACTTCCGATATTTCCGAAGCTTTTGAAGCGGTTGAAACCGCCGAACCTCAGCCCGAAGAAAACGCCTTTGTTCCTCAGACCGACGAGGAATTTGAAAGAGAGCTTGCCGCCTTGCTCGGCGATGAGCCTCCCGTTTCCGCTCCCGAGCCTGAGACAATGACGGAACAAAAGCCGGGCGGATTCGTTATCAACATTTCGGGCGACGATAATGACTATGAGGCCGCCGCTGCCGCTCAGAATGAGCAGGAGATTTCCCCTGCCCCCATGCCCGACAGACTTTATGAATCCGAGCCGATGAGTTCGGGCGTGATTGATGAGGACAGCATTGAGCTTGACGAAGATGACAAGGAAAGCCGCAAAAAATCCAAAAAAGGCAAAAAGTCCGAAAAGGGCGGCGAAGAATCGGGCGAAAAGAAGCCCGTCGGAGCAGGCGAGATTGTCAGAAGAATCGTTCTCAGCCTTTCCATTATTACCATAATCGCAAGCTGCGGAATACTTATCAACACCTATTTTATTGAGCCTTACAGGTTCAAATCAAGCTCCGAAAACATTGTCAGTCAGATGAACGCCAACATCAGCGAGCACGATAATGCCGCCGTTGTTGACAATTCAATTCAGAACGAGAACCCTGATGTTGACTTCCCCGACGGAATGCTTGCGAAATATGCTCAGCTCTATGCGGCAAACAGTGACCTTTCAGGCTGGATTTCGATTCCCGGGCTTGACATCAATCTGCCCATTGCTCAGGGCAACGACAACGCTTATTATCTTAAAAAGGATATTTATAAGAAATATACAAGCTACGGCGTGCCTTTCTTCGATTACAGAATGACGGATCTGCGCAATCTTCACCGCAACACCGTTGTTTACGGCCACAACATGCGCCACGACGACTACATCTTCGGCATGCTTGAAAACTACCGTGAGATTGAGGGCTTCGCTCAGGCTCCCGTTATCGAATGTAACACAATCTACGGCGACCACACCTGGTTTGTCTATGCCGTTTTCATAACCAACTCCGACCCCGCAGACGACAACGGCTATCTTTTCCCCTATAATTTCATTGACACAAGCGATGCAAAATTCGCCGAATATATCAAGGAAATTGACAGCAGAAAGCTCTACACAACAGGCGTTGACATCAATGAAAAGGATAAAATTCTGACCCTCTCAACCTGCTGCTACGACTTTGACGACGCAAGACTTGTTGTTGTTGCAAGAGAAAAAAGAGACGGCGAGAGCGTCAGCGTTGACCCCTCAAAGGCTTATTATAATCAGAATCCCAGATATCCCCAGGCATGGTACGATGCAAACAAAAAGAGCAATCCCTATGCCGAAAGCGCACGCTGGTAAAAAAATACGAAGCTGAAAAACATTAAGGAACGGTGATATTATGAATCGAAAGGTGAGAATCTGCACTCTCTGCGCAGAAAAAGCGCAGGGTGCGGCAAGCTGTCTCGAAAAACAGCTGAACGGCTTCAATGCGGAGGTTATTTCCACCGATTTCAGCGACCCTGCATCCTTTGTTCAGGGCATCGCAGAGCTTTCCGTTCAGGCTAATATTATCCTTGCCGCCGCTCCCGTTTCAATGTTCCTTAATGCCAAGCTTCGTTTACTTAAATTAATTTCCGAAAAAATCGTCAGAAGCAGTTCGATTGTTACCGCAATGGGAGAAAATGCTCCCGAAAATCCCAAAGAACTCGATTTGCAGTCAGCCGTTCCCGAAAAATCAAAGGTTTTCGCTTCCCACGACGGCCTGTATTCGGGATTCGCAAAGGAATACGGCAAAAGTCTGATAATTTATCTTCCTCTTGATGAGGACAGGCTCAACTACGCATTTTCGGGCAGCTTCGGAGCGTTTTTTGAGCGGTTTGTTCCAAGAAAGAATGATTCTCCCGCTCCCGAACCCGTTTCCGAGCCTGCTGAGGCTCCGACTTCTGCCGCTCCGAAGGCTCCCAAGCAATCTGCGCTGAAATCACACATTGAGAAGGCAATTGCAAGCGGCAAAACGGTTGCCGTTTCGCCCTGCGGCTTCTCGAAAGCCCTGCTTTCAGCCCTTTCAACCGTTCCCGATGCAGAAAACACCTTTATTCCCGACACGGCGATGCGTGACCGCCTTGAAGATGAAAGCGTTGAGGATTACACGGCTCAATGTGCAAAGCTTTCAAAGGAAAATTCAAATGCCGACCTCGGAATCGGAATTTCAGGCATCTGCAATGCAGGCGAGGACGGAGAGTTCGTCATAGTCAGCGTTGCCGACTCCGACCGTGCAAAGGCGGCGAGAGTTTTCTCCGAACCCGGTGAGGATAAGCGCCGTCTCGTTGCGGCGGCAGTCATGCAGCTTTGCAAAATGATTGACGAGCTGACCGCAGAGGGCAATCCTTTTGACGCTCCCGCTCCGATAAATACGGCTAAAAAATCCGCAAAAAATTCAAAAATACCCCTCATTATTGCGGGCGTGTGCGTTGCCGCCGCAATAATCGTCTGCATTGTTCTTGCCGTTATTTTCGGGCGTGGAACAAACAGAGCGGACACAACCTATGCCGTCGGCAACGAAGCTGTGCAGATGGAGACGGGCGTTTATGATTATTACGATGACGGGCTTTATAAAGGCGGCGCATCAATTGACGAATTTGACATTGACGCCTATGCCGTTACTCCCGTGACGGAAACAACCGCCGCTCCGACCGCCCTGACAACCCTGTTCCAATTAGTCAAGCCCACAACCACCGCCCCGACAACAAAGGCGGCGACGACTGCAACAACGGTTTTAACCACCGTTAAGAATATTATAACTACCACAACTCAGGTATTAACAACCAAGC